>BTTF01000025.1:0-24432 GCA_036244995.1 bacterium
TTTCGGCAGGCCGATGAGCTTTGATGCCGGACAGGGTGTGGTAAAGAAACTCGGAACCGCGTTGAGGATGCTTTATTCTTTTGAGAACAATAAGTTAATGCGGAGGCTGCTGTCTGATTGTAAGGTTGATATAGCTCACGCCCATAATATTTACCACAGGGTCTGTCCTTCCGTGCTTAATGTCTTGAGAAAACATAAGATACCGGTTGTCATGACGCTTCACGATTATAAGCTTGGATGTTCAACCTATAATTTTTACAGAGATAACCATATATGTACGGAATGCCTTACGGCTGGAAGGTACAGGGTAGTAAAAAACCGCTGTACAAAGGGGTCGTTAATACAGAGTATGTTTCATTATCTGGAGGCGGAGGTCCACCACCTGCTTGATATATACGGTAAGAATGTGGATTTTTTTATCTGTCCGAGTCTTTTTTCACTCAGGAAACACGCAGAGATTGGAGTGGATGAAAAGAAGTTAGTCCACATACCCAACTTTATAAATACTGCTGATTACGAGCCTGATTACGAAATGCGTGATTACATCCTCTTTGCCGGCAGGCTGTCCCGTGAAAAAGGTGTTCGTACATTGCTGGATGCTGTTAAGGGTATCGATATTCAACTCAGGATAGTCGGAGAGGGACCGATGGGGAATGAATACAGGACCTATGCAAAGGATAAAAAGATTAACAATGTTGTATTTGAGGGATACAGGACGGGTGAAGACCTCAAAAATCTCTTCAGGAATGCTGCCTTCCTGCTGCTTCCTTCGGAGTGGTATGAAAATGCGCCGATGACCGTGCTTGAGGCGTTTGCCTATGGCAAGCCGGTTGTTGGCTCTGATATAGGTGGAATCCCTGAAATGGTGGTAGAAGGGAAGACAGGTCTGCTCTTTAAGCCCGGAGATTATAAGGAGTTAAGAGAAAAGATTGATTACCTTGTTTCCAGTCCGTCCATGATTGTTGAGATGGGCAAGGAGGCAAGAAAGAAGGTTGAAGAGGAATACAATGCAGATGTTCATTATCAGAGCTTGATGGAGGTTTATGATAGGGCCTGCGGGAAAAAGAACATATGAAAATCGCATACATTGTACTTAAGGGAATGCCACTTGGCGGAGGGATTGAAAAGTACACGGAGGAGCTCGGTTCAAGGCTTGTAGAGAAGGGACATGAAGTCATTGTATACACAATGAGGCATTATGGAGCCAGAGACGGTGTATACAGGGGGATGAGAATAAAGACAGTTCCCACTCTGAAGAGCAGAAGTCTTGAGAAACTCACGGCTTCTTTTTTGGCAGCCATTGAGCAATGTCTTGAGAGGGATGTTGATATTGTTCATTTTCACGCCTTTGGCCCTGCAATGTTCTGTTTTATTCCAAGACTCTTTCACCGAAAGGTTGTAGTTCAGGGTCACGGGCTTGAATGGAAGAGGTCGAAGTTCAGCAGGCCCGGAAGATTCTTTCTGAAATTGGCAGAGCTTCCATCTGTGAGGTTTCCCCATATTGTGACAGTGGTCTCCAAAATGCAGAGAAAATACCTGATGGACACCTATGGCATTGAATCAGTTTATATCCCCCCGGGTGTTAATCCACCAAACATGGAGAAGCCGGAACTTATAAAAGAGTATGGACTTCATGGAAATGATTATATTCTCTTTATGGCAAGGCTTGTAAGGGAGAAGGGCGCACATTATTTAATAGAGGCTTATAATAGGCTTAACACGGATAAGAAACTCGTAATCGCGGGTGATGCCAAACATGAAGAGCTCTATAAGTCAGAACTATACCGGCTGGCAGAGGGAAATAAAAATATAATTTTTACGTCTTTTGTAAGGGGTAAAATGCTTGATGAACTCCTTTCAAACAGTTATCTCTTTGTTTTACCTTCCGAGATGGAGGGGTTGCCGATAGTCCTTCTTGAGGCAATGAGTTATGGTAACTGTTGTCTTGTCAGCGATATTCCTGAAAACCTTGAGGTTCTGAGTGATCTTGGATATATGTTCAGAAATAAGGATATTGATGACCTTTCGGCAAAGCTGCGCTATTTGATAGAAGACAACAAGGCTGTGGAGATGCTAAAAGAGCGGGCAAAGAGCCACGTCCTTGAAACTTACCACTGGGACAGGATTACTGTGCAGTTCGAAGAGATTTACAGGAAACTCTTATAACCCGGATTAAACGATTAGCTGGAGGAGAGTGCCTGAAAAAATTCATTTTCGATACCTTAATCCACGATTCATCAACTTACTGCCTTTCATAGTTAAGTGCAAAAGGTTACGGACTATATCAATAAATGTTCATCGAGTTAATGAATTTTTTCAGGTGCTCTCCTTCAGCTGGATACGGTTGATGCCGCAGTTAAAACGGCATGCTACTTCCTCTTCAGGGCCTTCTCAACCGTCCTGATAGCGCAAAACTCGCCACACATGCTGCAGACTTCTGTTTCTGAAGGCGGGACTTCAGAGCGGTAGCGCCTTACTTTTTCGGGATCAAGGCTCAGGTCTATCTGACCGTTCCAGTCAAGGGCCTTTCTCCGGCGAGCCATTTCCCTGTTGCGCTCTATTGCCCCTGGCACCCCCTTGGCAATATCTGCTGCATGGGCTGCAATTTTTGATGCTATTACACCTTCTCTCACATCGTCAATAGAGGGCAGCCTGATATGTTCGGCAGGGGTGACATAGCAGAGGAAATCCGCCCCGGCTGATGCTGCCACCGCACCGCCAATGGCAGCGGTTATATGGTCATAACCCATGGCAATATCCGTTACGAGCGGGCCAAGGACATAAAAGGGCGCCCCATTACACAGTTCTTTTTCCATCCTGATATTAAGCTCAACCTGATTCAGGGGAACATGACCGGGTCCTTCAATCATGCTCTGAACCCCGGCAGCCTGTGCCTTCTGATGCAGCTCTCCAAGTATGATGAGCTCCTGGACCTGTGCCCGGTCTGTGGCATCTGCAATACAGCCAGGTCTCATGCCATCACCAAGACTGAGCGTCATGTCGTATTTCTTTGCAATATCTATCAGCCTGTCATAATACTCATAGAGCGGGTTTTCTCTCTTGTTGTAAATCATCCATTCAACTAAAAAAGCACCCCCGCGGCTTACTACATCAAGTATCCGGCCCTCGTTGCGCAGGTGTTTTACAGTATCAAGAGTAAGTCCTGAATGGACGGTGATGAAATCAATCCCCTCCCTGCCATGGTCTTCAATAACATTGAACAGGTCCTCTACAGTCATCTTTGCCATTGAGCCATAGACCTCTACCGCCCTTACGATCGCCTCATAAATAGGAACTGTTCCGATGGGCACAGGAGATTTTCTAAGCATCAAGCTCCTCAGGTCTTTTATTGGACCGCCTGTGGAAAGGTCCATAACTGCATCTGCACCGTAACTGACGAGGGTGTCCAGCTTCTCCAGCTCTTCTTCAAAAGAGATGCGGTCCTTTGATGTGCCGATATTTGCATTGATCTTTGTCTTGAGCCCTTTGCCTACTGCAACCGGTTCAATCCGGTGAATATTATTGCGGAGGATTACAGTAACTCCCTCAGCAATGTCCCTGCTCAATATTTCCGGTGAGACACCTTCCAGCTCAGCGCATCTCCTGACCTCTTCTGTTATTTCTCCGCTTTTTGCTGATTCTATTCTCGTCATAATTTTAACCTCATTTTCTCAATGTTTACAGGAGCATCCCTTCAAGGGGACTGCTTGCAGTTGCATAAAGTTTTTTCGGAATTCTGCCTGCCTTATAGGCAAGTCTGCCGGCAATAACGGCATGTTTCATAGCCCCGGCCATTGCAACAGGGTCTTTGGCACCGGCAATTCCTGTATTTATAAGTGCCGCATCACAGCCAAGCTCCATTGCAATTGCAGAGTCGGAAGCAGTGCCAACACCGGCATCAACAATTACAGGGGCATCAACGGTCTCAAGGATTATCTTTATATTGTACGGATTTCTTATTCCGAGGCCGGACCCGATAGGCGCACCGAGGGGCATTACTGCAGCAGCGCCTGCATCAACGAGTCTCTTTGCAATGATTGGATCATCATTGGTGTAAGGGAAGACAATAAAACCCTCTTTGGCAAGTATCTCTGTTGCTTTAAGGAGTCCGCAAACATCCGGAAAGAGTGTTTTTTCATCACCTATAACCTCAAGCTTAACCATGTCGGAGATCCCGGCCTCCCTTGCAAGACGCGAGTATCTCAGGGCATCCTCAACCGTATAACAGCCTGCAGTATTGGGAAGAATTTTGTATTTTTTCGGGTCTATGTAGTCAAGCAGATTGGACGATTTCCTGTCCAGAATATTTATTCTCCTGACAGCAACCGTAACAACGTCTGTTCCGGATTCTTCAATTGCCTTTGCTGTTTCCTCAAAATCCCTGTATTTACCGGTTCCAACCCATAGCCTTGACTTAAACTCTATTCCCCGTATAATAAATCTGTCTTCCATAACATCCTCCTCCCACAAAACTTACAACCTCTACCGTATCACCATCTTTCAGAATAAAACTCCTGTAATCAGACTTGCTGATGATCTTAATATTTACTTCTACAGCAACCCTCTCCGAATGGATATTAAGCTCTTTCAGGAGGTCATCTACGGTCTTTATATCCCCTGTGATGTATTCCTCTCCGTTTAGTTGTATTCTCATATATAACTGAAGTATTGGAGCATTGAATTTTTATTCCTCCATCACTCCAATGGTTTATCTATCGTGATTAAAAAACAAAAAAGCCGTATCCCTGGATGGAATACGGCTTCCATCCCTTTCCCTACGCCGGTATGATCCGGATCAGGTTCTATGGGTCCCCCGCACTGAATTTTTGCGGGGCTCTCAGGCTCGTGCCTCCCCCAGGGACATCAGAAACTTATGTTCAGGCTAACGAATAATACGGTGACGTCTCACGGTTACGAAGCCCGTATCGTAAGACGTTTAAAGGTTACGTGAAAATACGAAAGGACGTGGCCGCTGAACGAAACGGGCCTCGTTACCGTAACCACTTGTTCTTATGATTAAAGTATAGTTAATATAAATAATAAATGTCAAACAGGCATGACTGTGTTTTTCTCAATTGTGTCCAATATCTCAACGATCACCCTGTTTGAAAGGAGCATACCCTTTTCAGTCAGACGAATCCAGCCGTTCTTCTTCAGAATAAGGCCTTCGTGCTCAAGGTGATGAAGCAGTTCAGAGGCAGTTGATATTGTATCGGTGTTAATCCCCCGGTCTGTCCTGAGCTTTAAAAATATTTCCTCGTTGATCCTGTCGAGGTCTGTCAGCGCTGTCTCTTCCACTACTGCACTGCCTTCTTCTTCCATAAGCCGGATATAACCTGAGATGTCCGGGGTATTACGCAGCCTGGTCTCCCGGATGAGGGCATGGGCTGAGACGCCGAATCCCAGATACTGTCCCCTCATCCAGTAGTTCATATTATGTCTGCAATGATAGTCTTTCCTGGAATAATTGGAAATTTCGTAATGTAAATAACCTTTTCCTGTAAGCAAGTCTGCTGTAAGTTCATACATGGCAATTTTGTCATCATCACCCGGAAGCATTATCTTCCCTTCATCCAGCATGTATGAAAGTGGAGTGCCTTTTTCAACAGACAATTCGTATGCTGAGATATGAGTTGGGTTGTAGCCGAGCACCTGGTTTAAATTATCTCTTAATCCCGCAAGGTCCTGTCCGGGTATACCATATATGATATCAACAGAGAAGTTATCAAAGTACCTGCTTATCCATTTCAATGCATTCCGTGAGTCAGTCTTGTCGTGTACTCTTCCAAGGAACCTGAGTTCCCTGGGGTTCATGGACTGTATGCCTATGCTCAACCTGTTGATACCTGTATTGCGTAATTCCCTGACTTTGGGGAGATCAATGGTCCCGGGATTAACCTCGAGTGTTATCTCAACTCCAGGGACAAGATGAAATTTTTGTTCAAGCTTGTTTATTATTGCCTCTATCTCTGAAGGTTCAAGCAAAGAGGGTGTTCCCCCGCCGATATAGACGGTCTCTATCTTACCGGTAAATGAGGCCATTTCTATTTCTTTCATTAATGCCTTCATGTAGCAATCTTTAACGGGTTCATTGAAAGCAATAGAGGAAAAATCGCAGTAATTGCATTTTTTTATACAGAAGGGGATATGAATATAGATTGCAGCGGACATACGTTTATTATAGTCTAAACAAGATTGAAATAGAGTAGCAGGGCAGTAGTAAGACGGCAGGAGCGCTCACGGGTTATGAGCGAGGGCTGCCCTGCCGTCATTTTTTACAACGTTAAAGTTAAATGTTATTTACCCATTATAAGCTTGATTAAGTCTTCAGCCTTTTTGTTCCCGCTCAGCAACCTGCCGTCAGAAAGAATGATAGCAGGTGTTCCCCTTATACCAAGTTTTTGAGCAAGCTCTATATTCTTGTCAATAACATCTGTCTTGCACGAGGGCGCAGGGATGGTCTTTTTTGCATAGGCATCTTCAAGCAGCTTGATGGATTTCTCGCACACTATGGTCTTTGACTTATTATAAGCATCCGGATGAATGCTTGTCAGAGGATACATCTTTATATAAAAGACTATGTCGTTTCTTTCCTTTACAATTTTCTTCATCTCCTGATGAAGTTTTGCACAGTAAGGTCAGTCGGGGTCGTCAAAGACTATAACCTTATACTTTGCATCTGCCTTACCCAATATCAAGGCATCGTCAAGGGGTATCTGAGAAGTATCAACCCTGTTAATATCAGTCATTCTCTGCTGTGTCAGGTTGACCTTTGTCTTTACATCTACAATTGACCCCAGTACGAGATTTTTCTTTGAGGAGTCAATGTAGACGAGGACTTTTTTGCCTTTGACTTCAAGGCTGACTTCACAGAGTCCTTTAACCGGTGATTTCTGAACACCAACTACTTTTGCCCGTGGGTCAAACCCCTTCAGAATCCCGTATGCCTCTTCTTTGGAGATATTACATTTGCCGGGTGCCGCAGCAAAAGAGGGTGTGGACATACTGAACAACAGGAGCGTCAACGAGGACAACAGGATAAAAAATTTAGTCATACAGACCTCCGTTTTCTGATTTTCAATTATTATAGTAACACATTATGAAAGAAATATGAACATGTTGACATTGTATTTTCCAAAGTATTTTCTATATCATTTATATGTTATGGTCGACATACGAAAAATTGAATTATTCAAAGACCTTGAAGAAGAGGAGCTAAAGGAGATTGAGCCATACCTGAAGCCGTCTTCGTTTTCAAGGAAAGAAGTCATTTTTACAGAGGGTGACCCCCCGGACTATCTTTACTTTGTGATGAAGGGAAAGGTCAAGATAACCAAGCTGTCTCAGGACGGCAAGGAGATAATTATAGAGATCATATCTCCCGTTGATTTCTTTGGCGGTGTTGCCGTAATAAGGGGTTTTCCCTATCCCGCAAATGCAGTGGCCATGGAGGAGACGGATATTTTAAAGGTTTCAAGGAAGGACCTCTTGAGAATTCTGGATAGATTTCCATCCCTGATGTATTGCATGACCATGAACCTTGGTGACAGGATGAGAGGCGCCCACGAAACCCTTAAAAACATCGCCCTTGAGCGTGTTGAGGCAAGAATAGTCTCGTTACTTCTGAAGCTTGCTGAAAACCTGGGCAAACAGACAGATGAAGGTGTCCTTATCGATATGCGGCTTTCCAGACAGGATATTGCCGATATGGTCGGTACTACAGTTGAGACTGCCATCAGGACAATGACCGGATTCAGGAAATCAGGCTTAATCCGGGAAGTGGATGGCAGGGTTTTAATAACAGACCCCAAGGGCCTGAGCGCCTTAGGGTCTTAGGAATCATGAAGTTTACCGCTGTTACCGAGCCGCTTCCTTTGCAAGCAGTGTTGCAAGCATGTTGTAGAAGAACAGAAGGATTGCAAAAACCTCGATCAAACCGCTAATGACAGTGAGAGTCCTGTAAATGCCGGCATCGCTATAGTATGTTCCCAGTGTATAAAAGGTTGCAAGGCCGATAAGCCCTAAGTTTGCCAGCCAGAATTGCACCTCAGCTATTGTTGTGCTCTTTAAAAGCCTTCCCGAGAATCTGGGCAGAATATGGTATCCCACTCCATAGATCATCATGGATACCCAGCCAAGCAACATGAAGTGCGAGTGAGCAAATCTGAGGGTAAGTAACTCAGGTGTTACAATCATTAATATGCCTAAAACAGATGCTACGGCAAGATATACCAGGCTCATGATAATAAAGTTTTTTACAAATCTGTCCATAAATGACCTCCTTTGCTGCGGGACTATCTGTTTTTTCCTATGCTCTGTCGTTATCTAACGCCTTTGTATTTATACTTTAATATAACCTGGAGATTCTTTCCATGATTCATGTCATAAGTGATTGATTTTTCGTATTGTAAGTTATATCATATTGTTATCAACAACCGGTTATCTCCGGATTTGGGTTATATTTTTTAATAAACTTCAACAGGGGGGTTACATATGAGTACCGGTATAAAGAGAGCACTTTATCTTGCCATGTTTGTTATTCTTGCCCTTTTTATTTCTTCCTGTGTGTCAACAACGGCGGAAGTTCAACAGCAGCCGGCTGCTCCGACTCTTCAGCAGACCCCGGCCTATAATGGTCCAAAGGCAAGGATAACGGTTGCGCGTATAAAGTGTAAGGCTGCGAGGTGTTCAGGCGCAATCGGTGATGGTCTCAGAGATATGCTCATCAGCGGACTTTTCAAGACAAACCGGTTTGTGCTTCTGGGGGGCAGAGAAGAACTCAAGGCGATAAAAGAGGAGATTGACCTTGCCCGGAGCGGGTATGCAAAAAAGGGTGAGGCTCCCCAGGCCGGTGGGTGGGAATCCGCTGATATTATAATACTCGGCTCCATAACAGCCTTTGAACCAAAGGCCGGTGGGGTGGGTATTGGCGCCGGAGGGTTGTTGCCCGGTGTTTTGGGAGGTATCAGGTTTGGCAAAGACGATGCTTATATATCCATGGACCTCAGGATTATCGATGTGAGGACGAGGAGGATTATAAACACTACCACGGTAGATGGAAAGGCGTCATCTTTCAGGGTCGGAGGGCTTGGATTTGGCTGGGGAGGTGTTGGAATCCTTGGGGCAGGGCTAAGTGTGTATAAGAATACACCTATGGAGAAGGCCGTAAGGGTGATGGTGGGGAAGGCCGTTAATTTCATCATCTCCCAGACACCTGAGAGCTATTACAGATATTAATCCGGAAGAAAATTACAGGCTCATGGGCATGAATATCTTACAACAGGTATTCTGCGAGGTTTATCCTGTATTTGTTGGGATCGAGGGTCTTGACAATGCTCTTGAGGTATTTACCTGCGGGATCTTTTTCCGTAAGGTCCGTGATAAAGCCTTTCGTTTTTTTGCCGGTACTATCCACAATTATCATCACCCTCGGCCTGTCGGCAAAGAGGGGATTACATTCATAGACGAGTCCCATCTCGCGTGTATTAAGCAGTACAAGTGAACCAACAGGATAGATACCGATCATATTGACAAAGAATTTGGAGAGTATCGGGTCAAGTTGACTGCCTGAACGTTCCATTATTATACTGAGTGCCCTGTCCGGTGCAAGAGGTACCCTGGCATAAACCCTTGAAGAGGTCATTGCATCATACTGGTCTGCTATGGTGAGAATTCTCGAAAAAAAATCGAGTCTGATGGGGTTGCGTACCTTTGGATAGCCGGAATAGTCGAAGTTTAAATGATGTTCAAAGGCAACCACCGCACTTCGAATAGAGGTCTTGTCAAGCCCCTTGAGCTTTAGTATTGTACGGGCTCCCCAGTAAGGATGACGTTTGATTACCCGCCATTCCTCTTCAGTAAAGGCGGTTGGTTTGTTTAAAATCTTTTTCGGAACCTCCATCTTGCCGATATCATGGAAAAGGGCAACAAGTCCCAACTCTGTGAGGGCCTTGCGGCTAAGTCCGATCTTCTGACCTATGGCGATTGAAAGAACACTGACATTTACGGAGTGGTGATAGGTGTATTCATCGTAGTCCTTTATAGCGGTCATTCCAATAAGGAGCTGTTCCTCAGAGAGTATAAGGTCGACCATTGATTCCACGACCCTCTTTGCCACTTTCATGTTTACCCTCTCGCCAGCCCTCAGTTTGTTCATGACACCTTCTGTAAAGGATACGGCATTAAAATAGGTCTTCTTTACAATCCTTCTCTGGTCCGTATCTCCATCTTCCTTTATTTTTTTCAACTTGTCAATTCGAATGTTATAGGTCTTCTCAAGAGAAGCCTTCATGGTTTCATAGGGGGTCCCGGAATATGTAGCATTTATAAAGACCTTGAGAAATGCCCTGAGATCATCAACGCGGAGTTGAGGTTCGAAGGTTACGGTCCCCAGTTCTCTTTTTCGAAACTCCCTTAAGAGGTAGTCAAAGTTCAGCATATATTCAAGTGGGTATCTGACGCGGGAATCATTTATATAGAAGAACTCACCGATAATATCTATCCTTAAGCTGCCTTCAGCCTCTGTCAGGGGGTTTAGAAGGGTTATAAACTTTTCTATGGCATCTATAACGGCAACATTATCTATATCATGGATGTGACCGGTCCTCAGTACAACACCAAGCTGATTTATTATGGTCTTCCCTGCCGCCCTGAGATCAACTTCTGTTTTTTTCATCCGTTATCCTCTTAATAGCGCTTTGGATGTTTTCCCGCAGGAGCTTGTTTTTCGAATTCCGCAACTTCATAAGGGTCTCCAACGCTTCTTCTGTGCCGATGATGCCAAGGCCGTGTGCTGCTGCTGCCCTTATCTCAACGTTTTTCGTTCGTTTAAAGAGGGTTTTTCTTTTAAGGGACTTGATTAGGAGGTCAATGACATCACTGTCTTTCCATTTGGCAAGGACTTCATAAAATTCCTTCTTTTCGTTATAACTTTTATCCCTGAAACTCCTGTCGGTTATTCTATCAAGGATTATCTTTTTGGATACAGGTGTTCCTATAAGTCCTATTGCCCTGACAGCGGCAAGCCTTACCAGTTCGTCGCTATCAGACATACAATCTTTTAATACCGGCAAGACGCTTCCCGTACCCATTACCCCAAGGGTACGTATGGCCTCTTTTTTTACCCTCCTGTCAGGGTGCCTGACAGCACGTGTAAGATACTCTACAGCAGACGTGTCGCCAATTTGTCTTAGAATACATATAATATTTCTCACTACATACCATCTCCTGTCGTGCATGCCTTGTGCAATGGAGGGTATATCTTTTTTGCCGAGTTCCGACAGTATGCTTATAACAGCCTTTCGTGCCGGGGCATTTCTTAGTTCTCCCAGGATATGGATAAATGGAAGGATTGCCCTCTTGTCCAGCAGAGAGGCAAACTCGTACAGGAGCTCTTCATTGAACTCTGCGCCTTCGTCGAGTATCTCTCCAAGAAGTTTGATGAATCTTGCTGAATTGATAAAGGTTTTCAGCTCTTTCAGACAGACATATGCGTCCTTGCCATAAATATCTTCTGCGGTGCCGTGCCCTATTTTTTTAAATGTATAAACTGCTGCCTCCAGATTTCCAAGGTTTATTGCAAACTCAAGGGCAGAGCTTATAAAACCAGTCAATTCCTTATATTCTCCCATGCCTTCTGCATAAGACAGCATCTCAAAGAGCAGATGTATCAGGGTAATGCTCTTGTCAGGCGGGTCGTTCTCTATTTCACGGATAATATTCCCCAGATCCTCATCAGTAATGGGGACTACATTTAACCCCGATTCCTTTTCAAGGCCAAACGCATCTTCATAGGCATTTAGGATACCTTCGTTATTAGCAGAGGCTTTTTTTGCTTCCTCAATAGCCCTTTCTTCATAGGTTTCATCTTCTAAAAGAATCGAATCATCTACAATATAATGTATAAACTGAAAATCTTTTTCCCACATAAGGGTTACTATATCATCGTCAGAAACCTCCCTTTCGAAGTCTACGGAAAGTATCCTTAAAAAGTCTTCCATTTCATTTTTTGGAAGCCCCTGGTTAAAGGTCAGCTCCCGTATGCCATCCTTAAAAAAGAAGAGAGCGAGATTTTCTTCTTTTTCATCGCTGTGGTATACAGTCTCACCCGCAAGGAATATATCGTGCTGTTTGATTTTCAGGGACAAGGAGCCGGAAGAATCAAGAATTGTGGTCATCCTTGAGTATACGTTATTAATTGTCCTGGCATAGACGGGATTATTTTCCGGGTAGATTCTGAGATTCTTTTTTGCCTTGATGAGTTCCTGAACAGTATCTTTTACATCCTGAGCGAGGGTCATGATTATTATATGAATAGCTGTTTACGCTCTTTAAGGAAATTTCTTATGATTATCTGGGTAGTGTTTAACCGCTGAAGCCTCATATTTCTCTTCCTGATTGCCTGAATATCATTGAACGGAAACTTCTCTCCCCGAACCTCAGTCTGTATATGTTGAATTTCCTGGTAGAGTTCTTTTATCAGTTCCATCTCAAGGGGTTTGAGAAAGATAGGATTCACAATGACATAACCCTCAGCTATATCCCATGAAATGGCCTTTATGCTTTTTCCTCTAATCCCCTTCATCCGGAGCCTTCTTTTTCGAGAAGATTTTTGAGATTATTATACCGGTTTCATAAAGAAGAATAATAGGAACAGCCATCAGGGTCTGGTTAAAGGCATCCGGAGTGGGGGTTAAGACGGCTGCGAGGATAAAAGCTACAAGAACGGCATATTTTCTGTTTTTTGCGAGTGTCTTCGGTGTTACCACGCCCGCCCTTGTAAGAAACAGAATCACTATCGGCAGCTCAAATATGGCGCCAAAGGAAAGGAGAAATTTCAGACAGAAATCAACGTAGCTACTTACAGAAATCATTGGTGTCAGATAGGTGGTCTTGTAAGTCAGAAGAAAACCCATGGCAAAGGGCAGGATAATACTGAAACAAAAGAGGGCTCCGGTAAGGAAGAGCGTAGTTCCGGCCACTACAAAGGGGACAACATATTTTTTTTCTGAAGTCATGAGTCCCGGGGCAATAAACTTCCACAGTTGATACAGGGCTACCGGTAAAGCAAGTACGATGCCGGCAACCATGGCCACCTTTATATTCATCCAGAATGCCTCTGCCGGTGCGAGAAAAACAAGTTTTTGAATAGGTGAAACTTTAGGTATGAATTCTATGTAGGGTGAAATAGTTGTTAAATGGAGGTCTGACCTTAGAGGAAGTGTCAGGAGTCTGAATAGTTGCTCTGAAAAGTTGAAGGATAAGCCAAAACCAATCAGTACGGCAATAAGGGATTTTATTAACCGCTGTCTTAATTCAGTGAGGTGCTCGGTAAGTGGGAGTTTTTCCTCAGCCATCTACTCAGCTTTCCTCCCCGCTTCTTCCCCCTCATGTCCTGAAGTTTCCTTATCCGTTTTGTTATCTGTTTTTTCTGTTAAGGGTGGCTGATCATTTTCCTTTTTTTGGGCTATTTTCCCTGTGAGGTCTACTCTTTCAAATGTATCCGACAATCCTTTACTGAGGGGGTCGTGAACGTCTTTCACCTCTGTATCTATCTGATCTTTAATCCCGTTAAGGGCTTTCTTTAATTCAGCCACACCTTTGCCGAGTGAACGGGCAAGTTCAGGTAATTTTTTCGGTCCGAAGACGATCAGGACAACTGCGAAAATGACTATAAGTTCCTGCATTCCTAAATCAAACATATCTTACCCCAGCCTTATACTCACGTATATATATCCTGTGTTTCTCTTCATATGCAACAGGACGGCGTCTCCTTTATCAAGTTTCTTGATCACAGAGGCCATTTCCTCTGTTGATGTAACCCTCTTGTGATTGACCTCCAATATAACATCCCCTTTCCTGATATTCTGTCTTTCGGCCGGGCTGTTGTCAATAACACCAAGGACGAGTACGGCGGCGCCGTCCCTTACCCCGAACTGTTCTGCAATAGCAGGGGGTATGGTTTTAGTCCTTAATCCCAGTATCTTTTCAATAACGAGTTCCGGGGTTTCAATCCCCTTGCCCAGCTTTTCAATGATAACATTTAGATCGAGTTCCTTTCCTTCCCGGAAGATTTTCAGGTTGACACCTGTTCCGACGGGAGTTGAAGCTACAAGTCTTGGAAGCTCGTGCATGTTTTCTATCTTTTTACCATTATAGCCGACTATAATGTCACCCCTCTGTATTCCTGCCCTGTCGGCAGGTGAATCCTTTGTGACATCGGTTATCAGGGCGCCCTGTCTGTCCCTGAGTCCAAAACTCTCAGCGATTTCAGGTGTAACCTTCTGAACGGTAACACCAAGCCAGCCCCTTTCAACAAAGCCCTTTTCTTTAAGGGAAAGCAGGATATCCTTTGCGAGGTTGATGGGAATTGCAAAGCCGACCCCCATGTTGCCGCCGGGTGTGGAGAGTATGGCAGTGCTGATGCCTACAACCTCACCGTCCAGATTAAAGAGGGGGCCTCCCGGGTTAGCGGGGTTTATGGCTGCATTCGTCTGGATAAAATCATCGTAAGGCCCGGAGCCTAATACCCGGCCCTTGGCATTCACAATGCCTGCAGTTACCGTGAGACCGAGGCCAAAGGGGTTTCCTATGGCAAGAACCCAGTCGCCCACCTCAAGGGCATCTGAATCCCCTAACGGGGCCACTGGAAGAGGTCTGTCAGCCTCTACCTTGATAAGGGCTATATCAGTCTTTGGGTCCCTTCCCACAACAGTTGCCTTGTATTCGGTCTCATCCCAGAGTTTTACCCTTATATCCTCTGCCTTGTCTATGACATGGTTACTGGTCAGGATATAGCCGTTTTCATCAATAATAAAGCCGGAGCCAAGGGACTGTCTCCTTATTTTCTTTACCTCATCACGATAAGGGGTGTCAGGTGAAAAGGTGAGGGAGTTGGTTTTTTCTTTAATTATCAGGTTGGTGCTGATATTTACTACACTCTTTGCCCTTAATTTGACGATACCCGAGAATGTTTCAGGGACAGCTGAGGCATAGGCGGGGCCGTACACAAATAATAGAATTGTTATTACAGCAAGTGAAAGTTTTTTTTTCATGTTTTTTCCTCTTCGTAAATCCGTTTCACCCTTACCTGATCCAGGGGAAAAAGGCTTAGTGTCAGGAATATCCTGAGCTCAGGGTTTCTGTTTTTGAAATCATACCCCACCCCGAGAGCGGCATAGGAATTTGAGGCAATCTTGACCCTGTACCCCATCTTCCCTTCCACCAGGTCTATGTGGTCCGAGAAATGGCTCTTTTTAACGATTAATTCACTTAATATGTTAAAACTATGGGCAGCGGCAAGGTCAAGGCCGAGCCTCAGTTCCACCTCGTCCTTCATGGAAGAGCTGGTTGACTTGAAGTAAAAGAGGTTTCCATGCCCCCGGAAGGGACCTATACGTTTACTTACAAGCAAAGCTCCACCAACGTGGCCATGTGTGGAAAAAGTATCTTTACCCGGAATCGAAAATCCGACTAAATAGGAGATTGACGGACCAAGGCGTTTCTCGGACAGGATATTATACTTGTATCCTATACTTATATCACCGATCCCCCCTGTGTCGCGATAGTTGAAGATAAAGGGGACACTTGTAAGGAGCTCGATTTTATCGGTTAATCCATAGGATGCGTTTATAAATAATCTGTAAAAGTTGGGCTGGATTGAACGTTCGAGGGAGAACATGATGCCGGGCTTGCCTTTTTCAATTGTATAGGCACTCAGGGTTGAAAAGGTGCCGTAGGGTTGTACAGGTTGAAACCCTTTTGTATCAAAGGCGGCTGAAGAGGTTGCAACCGTCAGCACCAAGAGAAGGATGATCAGGGGGGTTATCTTCTTCATTACTAAAAATAGCAGAAACCCGGATACTGTGTCAACGAAAGGGCCATGTCCTGTTCTCGTATTTCAGGCAGATATGATATTATAAACATTGCATTTTTTATATTAACGTCAGGGAGGATAGAGTTGGAGAAATATGAACCTGGGAAGGTAGAACTCAAGTGGCAAACCTGCTGGGAGGAGAGAGGCATTTTCAACTCCCCTGTTGATGAGAAGAAAAAGAAATTTTACTGTCTCGAGATGTTTCCGTATCCCTCGGGCAGGATTCATATGGGGCATGTGAGGAATTACGCAATTGGTGATGTCATTGCAAGATACAAGCGGATGAAGGGATATAATGTGCTGCATCCGATGGGATGGGATGCCTTTGGCCTGCCTGCGGAAAATGCCGCCATAACCCACGGTCTTCACCCTGCAAAATGGACATATGAAAATATAGAGTACATGAAGACCCAGCTCAAGAGGATGGGTTTCAGCTATGACTGGTCGCGGGAGTTGACCACCTGCAGCCCTGAATATTATAAATGGAACCAGTGGTTTTTCCTGAAGATGTTTGAGCGGGGGCTTGCCTACAGGAAGTCATCCTTTGTCAACTGGTGTCCTTCCTGCGTGACTGTGCTTGCAAATGAGCAGGTTATTGATGACAGGTGCTGGAGGTGTGACTGTGAGGTTGTTCAGAAAGAACTGGAGCAGTGGTTTCTGAAGATTACCGCTTATGCAGAAGAGCTGCTTGAGGGCTGCGATGAGCTCGTTGATGGATGGCCTGAACATGTCCTGGCAATGCAGCGTAACTGGATAGGCAGGAGCGAGGGAGTTGAGATGGACTTTCCCCTCTCCGATGGGGATGGGGCTATAAGGATATACACCACCAGGCCCGATACCCTCTGGGGTGCAACCTTTCTCTGCCTTGCCCCTACTCATCCCCTTGCTGACGCTCTTGTGAAAGACCGGGCCGGGCTTGATTTTATAAGGTCAAAGTATGGGGTGATGGAGGAGAAACACGGTCTCTTTACAGGCCGGTATGCCGTCAACCCTGTAAATGGTGAAAGGATTCCGGTCTATATTGCCAACTTTGTGCTGACGGAGTATGGTACAGGCGCTATAATGTCGGTGCCGGCCCATGATCAGAGGGATTTTGAATTTGCCCGCCAATACGGGCTTCCGGTCCGGGTGGTTATTGTTCCGCAGAATGGAGAGCCTGAAGAGCCCATACAGCAGGCATACGAGGGAGAAGGGCTCCTTATAAATTCAGGACAATTCTCGGGCATGAAGAGCACGGATGCCATAAAGGAGATTTCAGGATACATTGAGAAAAAAGGCTTGGGCAGGAGGGTTGTTAATTACCGCCTGCGGGACTGGGGAGTCTCAAGGCAGAGATACTGGGGAACGCCGATTCCGATTATTTACTGTGATAAATGCGGTGCAGTTCCTGTGCCTGAGAAAGACCTGCCGGTAGTGCTGCCCGAAGATGTGAAGTTGACGGCTACAGGTACTTCTCCGCTGCAGGCCTCAGAGGATTTTATCAGAACACAATGCCCTGCCTGCGGCGCAACCGCACGGCGGGAAACCGACACCATGGATACCTTTGTTGATTCATCCTGGTATTTCCTGAGATATTGCTCAAAAAAGGATGAAGACCCTCTCAATAAGGAAAATATATCCTGCTGGATGCCTGTTGATCAGTATATCGGCGGGGTGGAGCATGCTGTGCTGCACCTTCTGTATTCGCGGTTTTTTACGAGGGTTTTAAGGGATTCGGGCATAGTTACGGTTAACGAGCCTTTTAGTAATCTTCTGACCCAGGGGATGGTTTGCAAGGAGACCCTCAAGTGTCCTGGGCATGGATGGCTCTTTCCTCATGAGGTCAATGACGGCAGGTGTATAAAGTGCGGACAGGAGATTGAGCGGGGCAGGGTGGAGAAGATGTCGAAGTCAAAAAAGAATGTTGTTGATCCGGATTACCTTATAAAAAGATACGGCTCTGATACGTCAAGGCTCTTTATCCTCTTTGCCGCTCCACCGGACAAGGACCTGGAGTGGTCGGATAGAGGGATAGAGGGTGCATACAGGTTTCTCAACAGGATATGGACACTTGTAAATAGGGATGCAGAAAAAATAAAGGCTGCAAAGAGCCAGGAAGTTAGCCTTATACATAACAACCTGCAACCCGCAACCCGCAACTCGCAACTATTCCGTAAGACCCATCAGACAATCAAAAAAGTAACAACTGATATAGAAAAAAGACTCCAGTTCAATACTGCCATAGCTTCAATGATGGAGCTCTTTAACGAGGTATCAGCCTTTACCCCTGAGACTGATAATGACTGGGTTGCTCTCAGATTCAGCATTAAAAATATACTCCTGATGCTGAGCCCCTTCACGCCCCATCTGACTGAAGAATTGTGGGAGGTTATGGGACAGAGGCGGAGCATACTTGAGCATGAATGGCCTGAGTGGGATGAAGAGGCTGCAAGGGAAGAGGAGATAGAGCTGGTTATACAGGTCAACGGGAAGTTGAGGGCAAAGACAACGGCACCTGCCGGTCTTGACGATGAAAAGATAAGGGAAATGGCCCTTGGGGAGCCGAAGATAAAGAAGCTGATAGAGGGCAGGACGGTCAGGAAGGTGATAGTGGTAAAGGGGAGGCTGGTGAATATAGTTGTTGCCTGAGTTAAGAGGCTTTTTATTAAACCAGAAACCAGCAGAGTTTTTAAAAGGCACACACCCCTGCACCCCTCTTGATAGAGGGGAAAGAGGATATACAGATAAGGGGCGGAACGGGAAGAGGGAAAGGTGTGCAAGCAGGTAAATAGCCATGAGAAAGCAGGAAGCATGAACTCTCCCCTCTAAAAAGAGGGGGCAGGGGGTGTGTAAAGAGCGGGTTTTCATCTGGTTAACTGTTTGATATTGCTGACGAACATCTCTCTCTGAATAATTAAAACCGTTCAGAGTCAATCATATCGCTTCTTTCCATGATTGAGGCTTTTCGCACTGGATATGGGCATACTTATATGTTTTCTCTTTTTTCTATGATGGTTGTTTGTAAGCCGGTTAGCGGATGAAAGACATGAAATATATGCAATCAGCCCTTGAGGAGGCCCGAAGGGCCTTTGAGGCGGATGAGGTGCCGGTTGGTGCCCTGGTTGTCAAGGAGGGGGTAATCCTTTCAAGGACACATAACCTGATGGAGGCCCTCCGGGACCCGACTGCACACGCAGAGGTCCTTGCAATCAGGGAGGCAGCAGGCAAGCTGGGAAACTGGAGACTTGAAGGTGCCACCCTGTATGTCACAAAAGAGCCCTGTCCCATGTGTGCCGGGGCGATAGTAAACGCGAGGGTTTCAAGGGTTGTGTACGGCTGCAGGGATGGAAAGGGCGGGGCAGCAGACAGCCTTTATCATATCCTGACGGATAAGAGGCTTAATCATCAGGCAGAGGTAGTCTCAGGTCTTCTGTCTGAGGAGTCAGCCGGGCTTTTAAAGGAGTTCTTCAGGAACAGGAGAACGGGCCCTGGAATTATGGTTTCGAAATCTGTGTAAATCTGCGTAATCTGCGGCTTAAATAGAGTCGTTGTTTTAAGTTTGTTTTTAAAAGGAGAGGTGGCCGAGTGGTTGAAGGCGGCGGTCTCGAAAACCGTTGTGGGGGCGACTCCACCGGGGGTTCGAATCCCCCCCTCTCCGCCATTTTATCTTTTGAAAAAATGTTTTATATATTTCCTTGTCAATATACTGCGGCTGTTATTCTGCTTGTTTTTGTCCTTTGTCGGGGGTTGAACTCTCCTCTCTCCTCTCTCATTGACTTTTCCTGTTCTTATGTATATACTATTAGTATGCACAGTAAAAGGAGGTAATTATGACAAAAACAAAAGTATTTAAAAGCGGTAATTCGCAAGCTGTTAGAATACCAAAAAAATATAGGATTAAAAGTGGTGAGGTTTTAATTAAGAAAGAAGGTAAAAAGTTAATCATCATACCCAAAGAAAACAAATGGGATGAGCTGTTTTATGAACTTGAAAGTTTAAGGGCAAACGATTTTCTGCAGGATAGAAATCAACCGGTAGCGCAGGAAAGAGAGCCATTCTGATGATCTATATGCTGGATACTAATATGTGCAGTTACATAATCAGAAGCCAACCATTATATATAAAAGAAAAACTTAAGGAAACAGAAAAAAATAATACCGTTTCTCTTTCATCGATTGTTGTATCT
Organism: bacterium; assembly: GCA_036244995.1. Lineage (GTDB taxonomy): Bacteria > Nitrospirota > Thermodesulfovibrionia > Thermodesulfovibrionales > JdFR-85 > BMS3Bbin07. The sequence goes on from BTTF01000025.1 coordinate 20,040, forward strand.
GAACTTTTCTATGGAGCTTACAAGAAAAATTCAGATAGACTGATTAAAGTAATCGAAGATTTTATAAACAGCTTTGAGATATATGAATATGGTTTGAATGCAGCAAAGGAATATGGTCTGATAAGAGCTGATCTGGAGAGGCAAGGTTTAATAATAGGAGCTTATGATATGCAGATAGCTGCGCATGCTGCGGCTTTGGATGCTGTGTTGGTAACAAACAACGAAAGAGAGTTTAAAAGAATAAAAGAATTGACTATAAAAAATTGGACCAAAAAGAGATAAAATACAAAGATCGACCTGTATCGTCCCTGAAAAAAGAAAAAAATAATGGGGGTCTTGTTTCTTGCAAAATTGAAACAGAACTGATAAAGTCAATAGATGGCAAGACCGTTAAGAATAGAATATGAAGGGGCAGTATATCACGTAACCTCAAGAGGCAATGCAGGGAACCTGTTTTCAGAGACAAAGAAGACCGGGAAAACATACTTGCAACAATAAAAAAAGTGAGGGACCGGTATAACTGGCTGTGTCACGGCTACAGTCTGATGGACAATCATTACCACCTGATAATAGAAACCCCTGATGGGAATCTGTCAAAAGGAATGAGACAATTAAATGGAGTATACACACAGGCCTTTAATCTCTTGGGGTTTAATTCCCCGCAGCTTGCTGCGTACTTAGTATGAAGATGGATTAATACCCCGTCTGCTTGCAGCGGGGTAGTTTATTTTTTTAAGATGTAGACCCCGTATCCTGTGCCACATTGTTTACTCCGGGATGTTTGCCGTCCCCCCCCCTTCAAATTAAAAAGGAAATTGTACAATAGTGGAGTATCCGATAATATATTGAACGGGATTGAAATTGTCAGGGATTTGAACATAATACCACGCATCAATTGTTTTTGATTTTCCCTCGCCGTTACGGTACGTTATCTTTTCGGTCACATCTGGTTTAGTCAAGGATACATTATCAATGGTCCATGCTGAATAAGATACCGGTTCTCCGTTTAGATAATCACCCCCCTCGTACATGCAGCGATATGCATTAATGGGTGTTCGATTTCCATTTGAATCAATTAAAACAAATTTAAAAGGCGGGATGATAGTGGTGTTATCAATTGTAAGGTAGGAAGTGTCGTTCTTTAAGAATTTTACATGCACCCAAAAATTACCTCCTGTTATAGTAGTTGGCGCAGTACCACCGCCACCGCCACCGCCACCTCCGCAGCCGGTCAGAATAAGTGCAATCCCTAAAAACAACATTGAAATAATACCTGTTCTCTTCTGTCTTTTCATAACTCCCTCCTTTTCCTCATCAGTGTTAATTAGAGTCTGTGTATAAAGTCGAACAGTTGTCTTTTTCTGTCATTCCGGCTTGTCCGGAATCGTTCTATAATAAGGATTCCCGACTCGCTCCACTTGCGGGAATGACAAATGACGGCACTTTATACACAGACTCTAATTATGTTTTCAATATCCCGCTGTCTCTGCAGCGGTGCGGTTCATGTTCTCGCAGGAAACAAAGAGAACAAACACAAAAATAATCAGACAGGATATACAGGATGAACATGATATGTAACTAAAATAAAAAAATCCTGTTAATCCTGTTAATCCTGTTAATCCTGTCAAAAGAATTTTTAATTTCCTGTACATCAAGAAACGCTGCTTTGCGTCTTTTTGCGATTTCATCAATGTTCACTTATCGCTGATTTTTTATGATACCGTAATCATATCACAGGGGATGTGACATATAGGTGACATATTGATAAAAGACAATAGTGGGGGCTCAGCGCATAGGTTTGACAATGGATTGATAGATGGCCCGGGTCTCGGCGGAGGGGCCAAGCCCGATTGTCGTCTCCAGCGCCTCTTTACATTGCTTGTAGAGTTCAACCGCCTTTGAGCGGTTGCCGAGATTGCTGTAACAGAGCATGAGACGCTGGTAAAACCCCTCGGATATCCCGTCGAGTTCAAGCCCCTTTTCATACCACTGAACAGCCTTTTGAAAATTCTCTGAGTTTTCACAGTGAGCACCGATTTCTTCAACGATATGGATAAGTTTTAACTTTAATTCCTTTCTTTTCAGGATGACCGGAGATCTGCCGGCCTCACCTTCAAGGAAATCCCCTTTATAGAGATCAAAGATTTTTTCATCGATCTCCGTTACACCTTTAAAATTTCTTTTTCTATATGCTTGCTCTGCCTTGGCAATCAGGGCCTCCAATACCCACAGGTCTATCCAGAAATATTTATCATTGAGGCTTATTCGGCCCTCATGTATTACAAGGGCTTCTTTATTGCCAAGGAGGTTTCGAAGACGTTTTAAGGTGGTCCTGAATGACCAGTTGGCCCTGTCGCCATCTGCATTAGGCCAGAGGCTATCCATGATGAGGTCATGGTCAACATCCCTGCCCCCGGCGGAGATGATGAATTTCAGTAAATCAAGCGCTTTCTTCTGTGCCTTACCCGAATCAAGGAGGATGGCGCCATCCCTGAAAACCCGGAATCCACCCAGGGTATAGACCTTTACCGGCCAGGGCCAGTGCCCCGTACAATTGAGCGGGTTTTGTGGTAACAGATGCCGTTTTTTTACAAGATGTGCGGCATATTCCGTCTCTATGCCGGCCTCAAGCGCTTTTTCACATAAAAAAGCCTTGACCGAAGGGGCGGCCCACCAATTCAGGTTTGTATAGCCCTTGTCATGCCCGAGGGTGAAGGCCTTTTTCAGATATTCCTTCCCTTTTGAGTGGTTCCTCCGTTTATATGAAAAACAGGCATTAATGCAAAGGCATTCGTAGAGGAGATAATCACTCCTCATGCCGGCTGCTATCCCTTCAGCCCTGCTCAGGTATTCGACGGCCTTTTTCATATCGCCTGTCCTGAAGAGTATATGAGAACTGCCGATGAGATTCAGTCCGATCTGGTATGTTATCCCGCTGTTTTCAGCGAGGTCTAGCGCCTCCTCAGCATACTTTGCCGCCAGCGGCAGGTTGTCTTTCCTGTTGTATAAACATGCCATAAGGTAATAATACCGGGCAAGATCATTTAAACGGGACTTGTTGAGCGCTGCTTCAGCCTTTTTCAGTATCCTCTCTGTTTCGTCCAGACGTCCTGCAGAAAGCATTGCATATGCAATCTGGGCCAACAATAAAAAATCGAATATGTGGATTCCCGCCTTCCTGCCTGTTTCAAGCCCTTTTTCAGCAGACCTCTGTGCATTCTCCGGCTCGGCCTTCAGACGGTAGTAAACAGACTCCACCATCTTCCATAAAATAATTGATGCCGGCCTGGTCAGACCCTTTTTTATCTCCGGTTTCAGGTAGTTAACGAGGATTTCAGCAGAGGCAATATCCCCGGTACAGGAGTAGTAAAGTATCAGGCGAGTGGATAAGGTTATTTTTCGGTAAATATCGGGGCACTTATAAACCATATCGCCTGCTTTCCGTGCGATAAAAGGCAGGATGTCCGAGCCGGGATTGCGGTATAGGAATGCGACCAGCATACTTTCGGTAACCCGCATATCGATCTCTGCAGGGAGAGATTTCAGGCTGTCCCTGTTCAGGCCGTTAATTTCTTCAACCCAGAAGTCAAGCGCCTTGAATTCCTTGAATTCAAAGATATAAGAGTCCACAATGGCTGCCCAGGTTAACAATTGTCCAGCGAGGTCTTTCTTCCTGTAAAAAGCATGATATGCCTCCTCAAGAGATTGACGGGCATTGTGAGGGCTGTAAAATATGCGGCACATACCATTCCAGTAAGAGAGCCATGGATTATTATAAATGAACTTGTGAGGAAAGCGGTCTAACCATTCCTGAACGGTTCTGCGGCGGCCCTGATCAAGAAAGGCCCCTGCATGGTTTAAAACCAGTTGTGAGAGATTTTCCCACATGCCGAATCTGATATAAAGCGCCGCAACATTGTCAATCCTGCCTTCATCTTCAAGCAGGACGGCTGCTTTACAGCAGAGGGCTTCGAGCTCTTCTTCGGATAGCGTTTTCCCGGATTCCGAGGCAAGAAAATCCCTGAAAAGGTTATGGTAGCGGTATGTTGTCCTTGATTGGTTGAGGAGTTCAATAAAGCAATTTTTTCTGTGCAGTTCCTGAATGATTTTGTCAGAGTCTTTTATGCCGGTCAGTTTTTCAGCCATCAAAGCCGTAAATTCAGGAAATACCCATGTATTAAGCAGGAAATGCCGGGTCGTGTTGTCTGTATTTCTCATAAGTTCACTTGTAAAGTAATCAAAAAACTCCTTGAAGCGATATCCCTTCAGAGAATAATTTTTCACAGTCATCCCATAAGCTCGTAAAACAGGCCTAAGAGGCCTGAAATACAATCGAATTTTCAGCAAATCTCAATCAATGAGTTTCTTGTTTTAGGACTAACCCCCTCCCTGT
>BTTF01000026.1:0-24431 GCA_036244995.1 bacterium
GCGGACAGGGAAAGTCTTTTACTGCTTGTCAAGCTTGTTACGCTTGTCATTCCCGTTGTCCTTATTGCCGGTCTCTGTGTCCTTGAGCGGCTTCAGAATAACCCTGGCAATTCTCTTGCCGATTATCTGCACTATCCTGATATTCCAGCCGTCGGCAGTGAAGGTCTCACCGGTAGCAGGTATCCTCTGAAGTCTTGTGATGACAAACCCGCCCATGGTGTCATAATCAGGCGAGGCAGGGATATCAATGCCGTAATCATCCTTTAGGTCCCTGATGGCAATGGAGGCATCTATCAGGTACGAACCGTCTTTCAGCTTTATAACCGGCTTTTCCTCATCAAACTCATCTCTTATCTCCCCGACTATCTCCTCGATCAGGTCCTCTATGGTAACAATCCCCGTCACAGCACCATATTCGTCCACCACCACCGCTATGTGTATCCCCTTGCGCTGCATCTGCCTCAGCAGTGCGCTGATCTTCATGGACTCTGGCACAAAGAAAGGTGCGCGCAGCAGTTTCCTGACATCTATGGGCTCTTTTGCCGAAACCTTCCTGAAGACATCCTTGGAATAGAGTATGCCCTTGATGTTCGACTTCTCCCTGTAATAAACCGGGTATCTTGAATACTGCTCCTCTGAAATAGTATCAAGTATCTCCTGAACCGGGGTATCAACAGAAAAGGCGACTACCTTTGTCAGGGGGACCATCACTTCCTTGACTGAAAGGTCTGTGAACTCAAACACCCCATGAATCAACTCCTCTTCTTCCGGCTCAAAGACCCCCCGGTCACGCCCCTCCTTGATAAGCAGCTTTATCTCTTCCTCTGTCACAAAGCTCCTCTGTGTAAAGGGTTTTCCGCCAAGGGGTTTTAAGATAATATTGGTGCTGAAGGTCAGGATATTGACAAAAAATGAAAAGAGGCGGGAAAAACCGTAAACCGGGCGCGCAATGATGAGGGCAAACCTTTCAGGGTTCATAAGGGCTATGGACTTCGGGACCAGCTCGCCTATGACAAGAGAGAGATATGATATGACAACAACTACAAGGCCGATAGAAATCGCCTCGCTGTAAGTGGAAACGATCCCGAGGGGCACTTTTGCAATCATGGGCTGAAAGACTTTTACGGCAGTGGCACCACCTATTGCAGAGGCCATGGCACCCACAAGGGTCACACCTATCTGCACTGTGGCGAGAAACCTGTCAGGGTCTGACTGAAGTTTTTTAAGAATGAGGGCGTTGGTGTTGCCCTCTTTAATCAGTTCACTGACCCGCGTCTTCCTTGCAGTAACAACCGCTATTTCAGACCCTGCAAAGAAGCCGTTAAAGAGAATGAACAAAAGGATAAGGATTATTTCAAGCAACATACTTTGTTAGCTCAAACCCCCTGACCTGCCCCGCATCCTGTAAATATAGAAAGGCACTACGGTCGGGCACGACCCGGTAAAGAAAGACAGCAAGCTTGGGAAAGACGGAGCTTCCTTACAGAATATTACCTTAAGCAATTTGCCCTCAGAATTAAACCACGATAAAGCATATCTTATTTTAACATGTTCAGACAATGATTGTTATAATGACATAATATGGGTTAACAAGAAAAGAAAAAAAACTTAAGACTTTTATGCCGGGAAAGTCAGGTTTTTATAAGAGAGGGCACTTGATAGTGCGTTCCTCTTTGGCAAGGCCGTACCCCTTTGTTCCCTCCCCCTTGACGGGGGAGGGTTAGGGTGGGGGTGAACTATTACGAAAATCTTACTTCAGGAGAGGGAAGGTTTCCCTCTCCTGAAGCAGTTACAGACCTGTTTTCCGGTTGCACGGATTAAAACTTCCAGGAATAGCCTACCGATAACTCCCACTGGTTCATTTCAAGTTCTATCTCCTGCCCGGGGTCCAATGGATTGGGCCCGCTGACACTGTTTGAAAAGGCGCGCATAAGCGAGGCACTCAGTTCACGGTTATTGTCAAAGGCCCTTGTGAACCCCAGGGTTGCGTGCTGCTTGATAACACCGGGGGCAAGAATATTAAAGAGAACTTCACTGCCCGGGATGGGCTGATCCCCGATGGAGTAACCGGCACGCCACGTCCAGTCCCTGCTGCTCTGCCACTGAAGACCAAACTTGTAAACCGTCATATCTTCCCAGCCAAAACCCGCGCCGTTATTGTTGCCGAGTCGGCTGGTTTGAATATTGGGGATAAACGGATTGCTGACAGACTTGACATCACTGTAATTTATACGCTGCACATCCAGCAAAAGGGTCACCGCAGGATTAACCTTATATCCGAGGCCAACAGTCCAGTTGGAGGGGATATCAAAGTCTCCCTGCCCGGCAAATAACCCCGCATACTTGTCGAGTTTGCTCATAAGGATTTTGGTCTGATATGAAGCCCCCAGGTACAGGTCCGGCAGTACTTCACCGAGGTAGCCGATCCTTGCCCCATAACCGTATGAGTTGTCATACCCGTTATTGGTAAGTTTGGAGGAATCAGCGGAAAAATCACTGAAAGCCTGAAGGCCTGATGCCTTAAACCTCTGATACGCCAAAATGACACTTATCCCGACTGCATGTTTGGGGGTCAATTTTACTGAATAGGTCGGGGTGACAAACAACTGCATCAGGTCTATCCCGGTGGGGGAAGAACCGTAGAAGGTATTGGTGTCATAATCGGTGTTCATGCCTCCGTTTCCATATATCGACACACCGGCAGAGCTATTTTCATTCAACATATAGTTAACACCTACAGAGGGTATCACAAACATCCCGGAACCACTCTTCACGGTTCCGGGTGTCAGACCAAAAGCGGGAGGACCGGATGGGTTGCCTTTTACCGTATACTTCCTGGACGGCATGAACAGGGTGAGCCCGGCATCAACGCGGTCACCGACGAACACCATTCCAGCCGGGTTGGTGGTGGCCGTTAACGCATCCGTCGGCAGGGCTACACCGGCACCGGCCAATGCCTTGTTCTTGATGCTGTAGCCGTGGGCAAAGTAGCCGTTTGTTGCATACGCACTCGCAACAAGGCTGAACATTGCCACAAACATAACAACTGAACAAAGCAAAGGCACTTTTAGACTACTAAATCCTTTTTGCCTCATTTCTCTTCCTCCTGTTTTTTTCTGAGGGACTGTTCCGTCTCCTGAGTTTAGCAACTATAAACTTTCGAATATGTTTATATGTTTATATGTTTAATTTATAGCATATCGCGGGAGATTTGTCAAGTTTGGATTGGATTTAATCACGGAATCAAGGTTTTTATGGACTGCCGGAAGGGATTAAACAGAGAGGGGGGGCACCGTCGGTGCCCCCCCCTCTCTGTTTTTGTTTATTTTTTTATAAAAGATGCCGGGGAAGCCCCGGGAATCAAAAGAGACCTTTCACCTTTCCGGTCTCGACATCCACGTCGACCCTTCTGTAGGCCGGATCCGAGGACGTACCAGGCATCAGTTTTATATCACCTGCCACCGGAACAACAAATCCGGCTCCCCTGAAGACAAGAACGTCCTTCACAAAGAGCTTCCATCCTTTCGGTACCCCTTTTAAGGCCGGGTTATCACTCAGGCTCAGGTGGGTCTTGACCATACAGGTTGCGAATTGTCCAAGCTCGGGGTCTGCCTCTATTGCCTTGAGTTTTTGTACCGCCTCGGATGAAAACTCTACGCCGTCCGCTCCATAGACATTCTCTGCAATCATCTCAATCCTGTGCTTCTGGGTTACATCAAGCTCATAGAGGAACTTGAAGTTGCTCTCCTCCTCACAGGCATCAAGGACTGCATCAGCAAGCTCAAGTGCACCGTCACCGCCTTTCAGCCAATGCTCGCTAACAGCAACCCGTGCACCGGCGGCCTCAACCACCCTCCTGACGGTCTCAATCTCGTCCCTGGTATCTGTATAGAAGGCATTTATGCAGACCACAGGGGTTGACCCCGACTTTTTAACCGTATTTATGTGATGTATGAGGTTACCACAACCCTTTTCCACCCATTCTACATTCTCTGCATTGTATTCCTCGGGAATCGGTCTTCCCGGAACAGGAGCAGGTGCACCACCGTGACATTTCAGTGCCCTGATTGTCGCCACTATCACTACGGCAGCGGGTTTGATGCCCGAGTAACGGCACTTGAGGTTCCAGAACTTTTCAAAACCGATATCAGCGCCAAACCCGCTCTCGGTTATATGGTAGTCCGAGAGTTTCAGGCCGACCCTGTCTGCTATGATCGAGGACTGTCCGATGGCAATATTGGCAAATGGTCCTGCGTGAACCAATACGGGCTGTCCCTCTATGGACTGTATGAGATTCGGATTTATCGCACCGGCCATCCATGCGGTCATTGCACCGGCAACCTCAAGGTCTTCCGTAGTTACAGGATTTCCCTGCTTGTCATAGGCAACAACTATCTTACCCATTCTCTCGCGGAAATCCTTGAGATCGGTTGCCACCGCCAGTATGGCCATAACCTCGGACGAAACAGCAATATCAAACCTCGACTCCATCATGAAGCCATCCATCTTTCCACCCATACCGATAACCGTCTTCCTGAGGGCCTGGGCACAGAAATCCATAATCCAGCCCATCTGGACATTGCGCGGGTTGATATTCAGCCTCTTCAGATTACGCCTTGCAAGTTGTTCGTCATTATAATTGAACTCATGCTGCATCCTTGCAGTCATTGCAACCATCGCAAGGTTATGGGCATTCATGATGGCATTTATATCTCCTGTAAGACCAAGAGAAAACGGTGTCAGCGGGATACACTGAGAAAGCCCGCCGCCTGCTGCCGAACCCTTGATATTCATGGTCGGCCCGCCGGAGGGCTGTCTTATAGCAGCCGTAACTTTTTTGCCCCTCTTGCCCATCCCCTGAAGGAGTCCGATCGTAGTTGTTGATTTTCCTTCACCAAGCGGTGTTGGCGTGATGGCGGTTACATCAATGTACTTTCCGTCGGGACGGTCCTTGAGGCGCTCCAGGATGCCTTTATAGTCGACCTTTGCAACATAATGGCCATGAGGAAGGAGCTCTTTTTTATCAAGCCCCATCTCTTCGGCCAACTCGTAAACGGTCTTCATGTTCTTTTCTGCGGCCTCCGCTACCTCCCAGTCCGCGTGCTTCGTTGGATCAATCGGCATAATTACCTCCCTTTCTTGGTATCAAGTTTATGTTGAATTATGGAAATAAGGAGTAATGAGGCAATGGATTAATGATGTATCGACAATAAAACATTACGCCAATATTCCATTGCTCCATTACTCCATTCTTAAATCCCTAATAACTAATCAGCAAATTCACCAGCTTTTCGTTCATTGAGTGTACGTTCCTGCTCGCCACTCTTGCTATGGCCTTTACAATCTTGTACATTACCTGCGGGTGGCTGTGTTCAAGGGACTTGAAGGTCTCAGTCTCCAGGAGAAACAGTTCGGTATTTTCAACAGCTGAAACATTTGCGCCATGCACCTTCTTGTCCTCTATAACAGAGAGCTCTCCAAAGAAATGACCCTCATTGAGTATGGCCAGCGTCTGTTTCCATCCGTCAGGGGTGCTCTTTGATATCTCGACCTTTCCATTCTTCACAAGGTGGATTCCCTTTGCCGGAGCCCCCTCCTTAAAGATAAGCGTCCCCCTGGGATAGCTCCCCACGGTTATCTTCTCCCTGATCATCCGGAGTTCTTCATCATTGAGCTCTTTCAGAAGTATCTGTTTTTTTAAATCAGCTATGTCAATCATTGCTGCCCTCCCGTATTATAAAATTCCGGCATTACTCTCTCAGCAGGCTGTCAGGTCTTACCGTAACCTGCATTTCCCTTAAACTTTCTCTATCCTGACGGTACTCACCTTAAGCTCGGGTATTTTACAGAACGGATCAAGGGCCTTGCTGTTTGTAAGAACATTGGCAGCAGCCTCCCTGAAATGAAAAGGAATAAAGACAACACCCCTGTCAGGTCTCTTTGACAGGTGAGCCCTAAGTTCTATTGACCCGCGCCTTGAAGTAACCCTGAGCATTACACCGTCCTCAACTGCCATATCCCGGGCATCCTCCGGGTTTATCTCTACAAAGGGGTCGGGTGAAACCTTGTTTATGGCATCCACCCTTCTCGTCATGGTGCCTGTATGGTACTGGAACAAGACCCTCCCGGTTGTGAGGATAAAGGGATATTGCTCATCAGGCTCTTCTATGGATGGCCTGTATTTCACCACGGTAAAGCGTCCCTTACCCCGGGGAAACCCGCCCTTGAAGAGATAGGAAGTGCCGGGATGGTCCTGCGTAGGACACGGCCACTGCAGCCCCCCCCGGTTAAGCCTCGAGTAGGTCATGCCGCCCATGGCAGGCCAAGCCATGCCCATCTCCTGAAAGACGGCCTCAATCCGCGGATATTTCATCTCATACCCCATACGGTTACTCAATTCCATTATAATCCGGAGGTCCTCACGCGCCTCACCCGGTGGGGAAACCGCCCTCCGTACACGCTGCACCCTCCTTTCTGTATTTGTAAAAGTGCCCCTTTTTTCAGCAAAAGAGGCCGCCGGCAATACCACATCGGCAAGTTCAGCAGTCTCTGTCATAAATATATCCTGTACAACAAGAAAGTCCAGGGCCCCGAAGGCCTTAACGGTATGCTGCATGTCCGGATCACTCATAACAGGGTTCTCTCCCATGATATACATGGCCCTCAGCTTTTTTGCCTCGGCAGCGGAAAGCATGTCGGATGCAGTCAGTCCTTCCGTGCCGGAGAGTTTTATATCCCACAGGTTTTCAAACTTTTCCTTTATTGCTGCAATGGTAACCTTCTGATAACCCGGATACGTATTTGGACTGCAACCCATATCAGAGGAGCCCTGAACATTGTTCTGTCCCCTGAGTGGATTTACCCCTGAGCTCTCCTTGCCGAGACTACCTGTCATCAGGCCGAGGTTTGCTATACAGAAGACATTGTCCGTGCCATGGCTGTGCTGGGTGATACCCATCGTATAGTAAATGCCGGGATTTGATGCCCCGGCATAGAGCCTGGCAGACTCTATTATCTTTTCCTTTGGAACGCCTGTTATCTTCTGACCTACCTCGGGAGTATACTCATCGAGGCCCCTTAAAAAGTCCTGATTAAAACCCTCCGTACGGAAGACGATAAAGTCCTTATCCATGAGACCCTCTTTTACAATCACGTGCATCATGCTGTTAAGCAGGGCAACATCCGTACCCGGGCGATGCTGCATCCATATATGTGCAAACCTGACAAGGGGCACCTTCCTCGGATCAGCTACAATAATCCTTGCCCCTTTTCTTGCAGCCTTTATCATCCTGAGGGCAACGATGGGGTGGTTCTCTTTTGTATTGGAGCCGATAACAAACAGGAGGTCATTGTTCTCTATCTCGGGGATGGAGTTCGTCATGGCCCCTGAGCCAAACACTGTGGCCAGACCGGCCACGGTAGCACTGTGTCAGTAGCGGGCACAGTGGTCAATATTGTTTGTACCGACCGCTGCCCTCATGAACTTCTGAAACAGGTAGTTCTCTTCGTTCGTACACCTGGCGGAACTGAGCCCTGCAATTGCATCAGCACCGTACTTATCCTTTATCTCTCCAAACCTCTCTGCAACATAATCAAGTGCCTCATCCCAGGAGGCCTCCTCAAATTGACCGTTCCTCTTTATCAGGGGATGCTTAAGCCTGTCCGGGCTGCTGTTAAACTTGAAACCGAACCTTCCCTTTACACACAGCCACCCCTCATTCAGTGATTCGGGACGTGATGACACCCTTATCACCTCGTTCCTTGTCACATGGAGGGTTATGTTACAACCACAGCCGCAGTATGGACATACACTGTCCACCTTTTCGATATCCTTCTGCCTGCCCATGCCCATGGAGATTTTTCCCATAAGCGCACCGGTGGGGCAGACACTGACGCACTGGCCGCAAAACTCACAATCAAGGTCTTTCTCAAACGGAGGACAGACCTTTGCTGAAAAACCCCTGTATGCTATCTCAATGGCATTGACGCCCTGAACCTCGTTGCAGACCCTGACACACTTGCCGCAGAGTATGCACTTCTCCATATTCCTCTCAATAAAGGGGTTGCCGTCGCTGTCGGTATACTGTCTTCTTTCACCCTCAAAACGGTTTTCCCTGAGGTTGTAGAAATAGGCAAGCTCCTGGAGCGTACAGTCTCCTGCCTTCTCGCAGATCATGCAGTCGGTGGGGTGGTCGCTGAGGAGAAGTTCAACTATTGTACGCCGAAGTCCCTCAATTTCTTCATTTGAGGTCTCCACCTCCATCCCCTCCGTAACAGGTGTGGTACAGGCGGTCACAAGCCTTGCCATACCCTTTATCCGGACGAGACAGAGCCGGCATCCTCCGTATGGCTCAAGCCTTGGGTCGTCACAGAGGGTGGGTATATAGATGTCATTCTCTCTGACTGCCTGAAGGATGGTAGAGCCCTCTCTTATCTTGATGTTCCTGCCGTCTATTGTTAATGTGACCATCATGTTTCCTCCGCTCTATCCCTTCCTTATCGCATTGAACTTGCAGGTCTCAAAGCAGGCCCCGCACTTTACGCATATCTCCTGAATGATCTTGTGGGGTTTTTTCTTCTCGCCCACGATAGCGCCTGCAGGACATACCCTTGCACACATGGTGCAGCCCTTGCAGAACTCCTCAAGTATGGAATACGTGAGAAGGTTCTTGCATACACCTGCAGGACAGCGCTTCTCATGGATGTGGGCCTTATACTCATCACGGAAATACCTGAGTGTGCTCAGGACAGGGTTGGGCGCCGTTTGTCCCAGGCCGCAGAGTGAGGCAGACTTGATATCATTGCTCAGTTTTTCAAGAAGCCCTGTATCTCCCGGCCTTCCCCTGCCGTCGGTAATCCGCTGCAGTATCTCCAAAAGCCTCTTTGTACCTATCCGGCAGGGCACACACTTTCCGCAGGACTCGGCCTGGGTGAATTCAAGAAAATACTTTGCTATATTAACCATGCAGTCCGTCTCATCCATCACAACCATACCGCCGGAGCCGACAATCGACCCCGCCTTTGCAAGGGACTCGTAGTCAACGGCTATATCCAGCATATCGGCAGTTATACATCCCCCTGACGGTCCACCTGTCTGAACAGCCTTGAGCTTTCTGTCTCCCTCAATGCCACCACCTATATCATAGACGATCTCCCTGAGCGCAATCCCCAGAGGGACCTCTATAAGTCCGCTGTTTTTGACCTTTCCCGTAAGGGCAAAGACCTTTGTCCCCTTACTCTTTTCAGTGCCGAACTGTGCAAACCAGTCAGCGCCGTTACGGATTATATGTGCAATATTGGCAAGGGTCTCCACATTATTAATAACCGTGGGTTTCCCCCACAGTCCCTTCCGGGCCGGAAAAGGCGGCTTGGCCCTCGGCATCCCCCTGTTACCCTCTATGGAGGCTATAAGGGCCGTTTCTTCGCCACATACAAAGGCCCCGGCACCAAGCTTTATCTTTATATCAAAATCAAAGTCCCTATCCTGTATCTTTTTGCCGAGAAAGCCCCGCTGCCTTGCCTGGTCAAGGGCAATCTTCAGCCTCTCTACTGCAAGGGGATACTCCGCCCTGATGTAGACATATCCCTTCAGGGTACCTATTGCATAGGCCCCTATAATCATACCCTCTATCACCGAATGGGGGTTTCCCTCTATAACGGAGCGGTCCATAAATGCACCCGGATCTCCTTCGTCGGCATTACATATCAGATACTTCGGTTCACCGGGGGCCTTTCTTGCAAACTCCCACTTCAGGCCTGTCGGGAATCCTGCTCCACCCCTCCCCCTCAGTCCGGAGGCCTTTATCAACTCAATAGTTTCTTCAGGGGTCATTGTTGCCAAAACCTTTTTAAGTGCCTCGTATCCGCCCCTCTCCACATATGACTCTATATCCTCGGGGTCAACCTCCCCGCAGTCCGAAAGCACTACCTTCACCTGCTTTTCATGGAAGGTGTGATAGTCCTCCTTCACCACCCAGTCCCCGACCGCCCGGCCCTGCAGGAGATGCTCCTGCACGATCCTTGGAACCATGTCGGATTTTATATATTCATAAGTGGTCTTTTCTCCGTCAATAATCACGTCCACAAGTACGTCCCTGGCACAGAAACCGCGGCAGCCGACATTGTGAACAGAACAGTTATTCTCTACAGAGGCATTAATCCCGGCAGCCTGAATTTCTTCCTTGAAGGCGGAGACCACCCCGGGCCCACCTGCAGCAATTCCGCCTGTCCCCATACAGACCTTTATGACTATATCACCCTCTTGCATCATTTTCACTTGATCTTCCTGATCTCCCGCATGAGCCTGTCAGCCGTCATCTTTCCATGAACTTCCCTGTTTATGATAACAACCGGGGCTATGCTGCATGCACCTACACAGTTGACCTTCTCGACAGTAAACTTTTTGTCTTCAGAGGTATCTTCCCCTGACGGTATATGGAGCTCCCTCATCAGGCTGTTAATAAGCCTCTCAGAGCCTTTTACATGACAGGCAGTACCACAACAGGCGGTTATTATATTCTCCCCCCTCGGCTTGAGGTGGAACTGGGCATAAAATGTGGCAATGCCATAGAACCTCGAGGGCGGAATATCGAGCTGCTCTGAAAACCAGTTGATTGCATCCTCCGGCAGATAACCAAAGGACTCCTCAATGTCCTGAAGAAGGGATATAACATTGCCCTCATTTTCATGATACGCCTTCAGTATCTTTTCACGGGTATCCTGCAATACAGACCTCCTTTAAGGATACGAAGTCTAATAAGCTAACATTTAAGGAAGGGTTCTATCAATTACCGGGGAGTGGCTATTAAAACTTTTAATAGCCAAACTCCTTAATTGTATAGCCTTCTTTTAGATAATCACGTGAAGATAGACCTCACCATCACAGGAATTATTGATAACTTACATCCTCTCAGGCACTGCCACCCCCAGGGTTGATAATCCCTCTTTCAGGACGGTCCTTACGGCATCACAGAGTGACAGTCTTGCAAGGGTCAGGGCCGCGGGCTCCACCCCCAGGACGCGGTGTGTATTGTAGTAAGGATGAAACAACCCGGCAAGTTCCTGCAGGTAGAATGTAATCCTGTGTGGTTCCCTTGTCCTGACAGCGCCCTCAAACATGAGGGGGTAGAAGAGGATTTTCCTGATAAGACCTGTCTCGGCCTCCTCTTTCAGATAATTCAGGTCCGCTGTACTGCCTGTTTCAATCCCCTCCTCCCCTGCCTTTCCGAATATACTGTTAATCCTGGCATAGGCATACTGGACATAAAAGACCGGGTTTTCAGAGGACTCTTTTTTGGCTACCTCAATATCAAACTCCAGTTGACTGTCGTGGCTGCGTGTAAGAAAGATAAACTTGGTTGTATCAGCCCCCACCTCTTCCGTTACTTCCCTGAGCGTGACAAACTCTCCGCTCCTCTTTGACATCTGCACAGGCCTTCCGCCCCTCAGAAGCGTAACTATCTGAACAAGGAGCACACCCAGTCTCTCTTCGGGATAGCCGAGAGCCCTGATGACCGCCTTTATCCTCGGGACATATCCATGGTGGTCAGCCCCCCATATATTTATGAGTTCATCGAACCCGCGCTGTATCTTGTACCAGTGATAGGCTATATCAGAGGCAAAGTATGTATGAGAGCCATCGCTCTTTATCACAACCCTGTCCTTGTCATCACCGAATTCCGTTGCCCTGAACCACAGAGCCCCTCCTTCTTCGTACAGCTTTCCCTTTTCCCTGAGCTCTTCAAGGCATTTTTTGACAAGCCCTTCATCATAAAGCGCCTTCTCGCTCTGCCAGCGGTCAAACACAACACCAAACCCCCTGAGATCCGCTTCCATCTCCCTGAGCATCCGGTCAATACCGAAGCTGATGAAATATTCGCCTGCACTATCGAAATCCGAGTCCTTAAACCGCTCCCCAACCTCTCTGAGCAGGTCTGCGGCAAGGTCTTTTATATAATCCCCCCGGTATCCATCTTCCAGACACGGATATGTAACTCCAAGTATCTCCTTGTACCTCGAAAAAATGCTCTCACCAAGCAGTTTCACCTGCCTTCCTGCATCATTTATATAGAATTCCCGCTCTACATCATAACCGGCCCTTGCCAGCAGATTGGCCAGGGCTGCACCCACAGCAGCTCCCCGTCCATGACCGAGGTGAAGCGGGCCTGTCGGGTTTGCACTCACGAACTCAACCTGTACCCTCTGTCCCTGTCCAAGGTCTTTTCGCAGATACCGGTAAGGGTTATTCAGCAGGGCTTGCAGCTCTGCATACAAGAACTGCCTCTTAAAGGTGAAGTTTATAAATCCCGGGCCTGCAACCTCCACCCTCTCAAAAGGGGCCTCAGCACTCAGGATCGAGGCGAGTTCTTCAGCTATCACCCGGGGCGCTTTTTTGAGTCTTTTTGCAAGAACCATGGCCACGGGGGTAGAGAGGTCGCCGTGCCGGGCAATCCTCGGCACCTCAAGCTCGACAAAAGGCACCTCAGCTCCCAGCTTCTGAATCGCACTGTTTATGTATTGCCGTATATCCATAAAGAAAGTCTTGTATCTAATGAATGTAAGGGTTTAGGATAGCATAGAAGGGCGAACCCGGACAAGTTCGGGTTTGATATGGAAAGGCCGGCGGTCTTGACAAAATCACGACTTCAAATGTTATATTTATTAACACCTGACCTTAAAACAGGCGCGTAGCTCAGGGGGAGAGCGCTACCTTGACACGGTAGAGGTCGACGGTTCGAAACCGTCCGTGCCTACCATAAATCTTTCATTTAAAAACCCCATCCGGGGTTTTCTTTTTGCCTGCCTGCTGAAATCCGGCCTTCTTCAGGTCTGCAACAACTACAAGGACATATTTTTCAGGATCAAGATATTTTACTGCAACCCTCCGGACGTCTTCCTTTGTAACCGAGTTTATATACCCGGGGTAGAGCTTGTCATAATCGATTCCGAGCTGATAGAACTCGGTAAGGGTGAGGAAGTTTGCTATCTTCCCCATTGTATCAAGCCTTCTCGGAAAACTTCCTGTAAGGTATGCCTTTGCATCCCTCAGCTCCCCATCCGATACAGGCTCCTTCCGAATCCTCTCTATCTCCTCGATTATCACATCTATTACAGTTTTTGCCGACTTGTTTTTTGTCTGAACCCCAACCTCGAAAACACCCCTGTCCATGTCAGTGTCAAACGTGCTGTAAACGTCATAGGCCAGGCCCATATCGTCCCTTATCCGGGTCATGAGCCTTGCAGCAAAACCGCCGCCGCCGAGGATGTAGTTCATTACAGAAACCGCATAGTAGTCCGGGTTGGCCCTTTTTATTCCGAGATGTCCAAGGAGTATATTGGCCTGTGTAATGGAGCGGTCAACGGTAACAACAATCTTTTCTTTCAGTTCAGGGATTGGAGGAAGGTCCATCCGGGGGATATCGCCCGCCTGCCACCCGGAGAGATACCTCTGAAGCAAACTAACGACCTCATCGTAGGATATGTCTCCCACGACAGACAGGATAGCGTTGTTCGGCCTGTAATAGGTGTGGTAAAACCGGAGCAGGTCCTCCCTGCTGATGGCGTCAATGGTGTCCGGACTTCCCTCAATCAGTCTTCCATAAGGGTGAGGGCCGTAAACGGTCTTTCTGAACTCCCTTTGGGCAACAAATTCGGGGTCTTCCTCACTCTGTTTCAGGGAACCCTTTATCAAATCCTTCTTCCTCCTGATCTCATTCTCAGGGAATACCGGGTTCAGGAGTATATCCGAGAGGAGGTTAAAACCCTTATCAATATCCTTTTTAAGAACAGAGAGTGTAATCGTAGTGTAATCCCTGTCAACAGAGGCGCCAAGCTCGCCACCGATAAACTCTATCTGCTCACTTATCTGCTCTGAAGTCCTTGTCTTTGTCCCCTCCGGCAGGAGTTCAGCCACAAGGTTGGCAAGTCCTGCCTTTTCCGGTGGCTCGTCAGATGGTGATGCCTTGATGAGGAGGGTCACCTTGACTATGGGCAGGTTGTTCTTCTCTGCGTGCAGGAGTACAAGGCCGTCCGGCCGGACCTCCCTCTTTGCCTCAATGGCCCACACCTGGCCACAGCCAAGAAGGAGGATGACGGCAATAACCGCCAGCTTCAGGATTGACGATTGACGCAGGATTGATGATTGACTATTGACGATTGACGAATTTAAAGATTGCACCCAGCGTATTACGACGTTTAATCCTGAAAATATGCTTCCATCACTCTTCATATTCTGCTCCCTCAATTATTAATTACCCGGACCCGGCAACAAAACAGCCACAAATAACCATCAGCTGCCCTCCGGTATAAGTATCCCCACCGTTCGGTTCTCTTCAGTAAAATATTTCCTTGCAACCCTCTGAACATCCTTCGGCGTCACCCCCCGTATCGCTTCAAGATAACGGTCCTTCAACTTCCAGTCACCCAGCATCTCAAACATCCCGAGTACCCGGGCCTGAAAAGAGATCGAATCCTGCCCCATAATGAACGATGCCTCAACCTGGTTCTTTGCCTTCTGTATCTCCCTCTCTGAGGGCAGCGTATTTTTTAACCTGTCAATCTCTTCATAAAAGGCTTTTTCCAGTGCCCCTATATCTTTTCCAGGAGGTGCGGTTCCACCAAAAAAGAAGAGGAAGGGGGCCATATACAGACCATCATAGGAGGCGTAGGCATTAAGGGCAACCTTCTTGTCCCTGACAAGGTTTTTATAGAGTCTTCCGCTCTTTCCGGATAATATGGAGCTGAGCACGTCAAGGGCGGCGCTGTCCTTATGGGGAAACCCCGGCACATGGTAAGCAGTCAATATATAAGGAAGATTTGCCTCCTTTTTGAGGTAGACCCTCTTCTGGCCCTTCTGAGGCGGTTCCTTTGATGTAACAGGCTCCCTTGGGGGGCCTTCCGGAATCCTGCCGAATCTTTTCCTTATCTTTTTAATCAACTCATCGGCATTTACATCCCCGGCGACAATAATGACTGCATTGTCAGGGGAGTAGAATTTTTTATAATACCGGCGCAGGTCCTGCTGATTGATAGAGGCAATCTCGGACATCCAGCCTATTACAGGATGATGATACGGATGGACCTTAAAGGCCGTTGCCACCACCTCTTCATAAAGTGAGTTCTGCGGATCGTCCTCATACCGCATCCTCCGCTCTTCCATGACCACGCTCCTTTCATCCCTGACATCATCAGGTGCAAGGAGCAGGTTCTCCATCCTGTCTGACTCAAGCCTGACGGAGAGGTCAATGCGGTCCGAGGCGAGTACCTGGAAATACGCCGTATAATCCTTTGTGGTATAGGCATTGTCAATCCCGCCGTTTTTCTGAACAAGGCGGGAGAAGACTTTTGAGCCATACTCGGGAGTCCCCTTAAACATCATATGCTCAAGCAGATGACTTATCCCGGTCTTCCCGGCAGGTTCATTCCTTGAGCCGACCCTGTACCATACCTGAAAGGTGGCAACCGGGGCCTTGTGGTCCTCTGAAATCAGGACCTTGAGACCGTTGTCAAGGCGATACTCCCTGACCTCAGCCGATGAAACAAGCGGGAGGCAGAGGAGGAAGATAAAGAGGGACAGGTATATGGAGGTGAGTCTTTTAATAAGCCCCTTACGAAGTATCTGCCGTGCTGTCATTTCCCCTCCGGATATTCAGATTGCCGCATTTCTCTGTGGATAATATAACCACAGAGGCACAAAGACACAGAGTTTATAAAACGAGTCTTTTAATTCCATCTTGCTTGTTGCTTCTTCATTCAGCCCATTTCCTGAAGAATTATAAATTATACCCTATAACAGTGCGATTTTTCTCCTCCACCAGCATTGCCGAGAGAAAACCTGTCAACTTTAGGCAAGGGAGACGGATACAGAGTTTGAACGGGTTTAATTATCACTTTTGAATCACCCGGATGGTGATGCGTGATAATTACCTCGGAGACAGACAGGATGTCTGTCGAGAATGAGTGAAAATTCTGTGTCCGTCTCCCTTGCCCTCTCTACTACGGCTACCAGGTCCTTCCCCTTGAAGAATACAGAGAGTTAGTGGATCGATTCAAGCGCCGGCCCCACAAACCGCGCACCCCTCGTCCCTGCGGATCCTGAGCTTCCTGAAATCCATGTCAATTGTATTGAAAAGGAGCATCCGGGAAAGCAGGGGCCTTCCATAGCCTGTCAGAAGCTTTATCGCCTCTATGCTCATAAGGCACCCAAGCATACCTGATACAGCCCCAAGCACCGGAAAGCCGAGCTCTTTCCACTCCGGGTCATCGTCCGGATAAAGGCAGTTAAGGCACGGGGTCTTACCTGCAATGACATTGAAGAGATATCCCTCCATCCCGTTTATGGCTGCCTCAATCATCGGGATATCCTTTTTAACGCATGCTGCATTCAGTGCCCTCCGCTCATGGAATGTCGGCCGTGCAGAGAGGGCTATATCCACACCGTCAAGGAGCCTTCCGGCGTTATCTCCGGTCGTCCTTTCGTCAAATACTTCAACCTCCACGTCTGGATTTATCTCTTCAATCCTCTTTTTTGCCTCAACAACCCGGCTCTTGCCAATCCACTCATGCCTCATCAATATCTGCCTGTTCATATTCGACAGTGTCAGGTTTCCTGAATGGGCAAAGACCATCTTTCCGATACCTGCAACGGCAAGATACACGGCGGCAGTACCGCCAAGGCCGCCTATGCCTGCTATCAGTGCAGTCGATGCCTTCAGTCTCTGCTGGTGCTGCAAGGTAAACCCCTGAAGCATCAACTGCCTGCGGTACCGCTCCATCTCCGTATCAGTCAGTAAGTTTTCCATTTATCACCATACGTCTTGCCGAAAAAGCAAGACAAGTACACCTTTATCGGCTTGCTTTAATTTATTTCGCATACCTGTTTCGGCCACAGCCTCATGAAAATTACTTAAAAATTATGTAGTTCTCCTTATACCATAACGACAGATTCCGGACTCTTACCGTTATAAAAGGGTTGTTGTTTCCAAGCTCATGGATTACGGCAGAGGCTGTTTCAATCCGGTCATCCTTTAGGTTTGACAATTGGTTTATATATGCATTTATATTCAGGCCGGGATAATTATCTTCAAAATTTGCACCAATATTCAACTTTACCAGCGCCTGAAGGGCAACATCTATATCTCCGGTTACAACCAGTGCTCCACGGTCTGCGCTAATTTCAGCCTCTTTATCCCACTGCATGAGTTTTATACCAATTGAACCTACTATGACCTCTGATACGAATTTCGGCAGAGCCATCCTGGTGAAAGATCGCATTCCAGCTATGATATCAAGATAGTACAAATGTCTGAGCTTGATATGTGCTACTTCCCTCGCCAGAAGGAAATGAAGCTCTTCAGGTTTAAATGCCCAGGTAAAATCCGAGCTTATAAAGATGGTAGGATTCAGCCGGTTGGTTATTCTCATATTTGTCCCGTTGCTCTTTGTTATATAAATGTTCGGGACCTTTTCAACTCCCAGTATATCACATGCATCTTTAACCATATTATATATCCTGGGGAGCTGATCATTACCAACCTTTATCATCTGAGTCATGAGTTTTCCTTTGCTATAATGTCTTTTGTAAAGCCTGTAATATTGCTTTGAAAAGAAATACCCTGCCTTTGAATCACTCAATATACTCAGTTCCTGTGACAATCTCAAATCATCATCTGTCTGATAAAAAGGCTTGTCTCCCTTACTGCCCAGCGAGTAATTATCCAGCTTAAAAGCACTCCCGTCATCGGGGATATAAATTACCTGACGATATTGCTTATAACCTAAGACGAGGAATAGAAATAAGAGGATGAGAAGGACAAGAAGTCTCCTGAAATAACGATGTTTAAGTGCTGGATGTTTAATGAAATTTTTCATGGAATTCTTCTTTTTTTGACACTGCGAAGTTGTAAAACCCTAAACGTTTTAAAGATTTTTCACATCTTCCCATACAACTTCATCCTCTCCTGCACCTTCCGCACATAATCTCTGGTCTCACGGGGAGCTCTTTTATTGATTAGTTCAAGAACTTCAGCATTACTTAACCTGTTCATTTTATTCTTCTTGACAATCTTGTTTTTAATTCGTCCAGGCCCCCAATTATATGCAGCAATGCTCAGTGTTTGTCTATTGAGCCGGTCTTTTATATCAGCAAGGTATATGCTCTGCAGGATATGCAGATATGTGGCTCCAAGCATAACGTTGTTATCCGGATTATAGAGATACCCGGAGGGAAGAATCTTTTTCTCCTTATATAAATAATAATATGCGTCCATAGCTCCGGATTTCGGTACAAGCTGCATAAGGCCGTAAGCCGGGATATATGATTTTGCCAAAGGGTTAAAATATGACTCAGTCTGAATTACTGCATAAATCAGGGCTGGATCAAGGTCATATTCCTTTGCATATTTATTTACCTGACCTTTATACTTTTCTGCCCTGATCCTCAGGTGTTCCGGTACCATTTTCAATTTAACCGTAACTTTTATGCGGGGGATACCATCCTTGGCAACAACGGGTTTCTTCTCAATCTTCATTTCAGGAGCAACATATTTTTCAACATATTCCCGGGAGTTTTTCTGAGTTATTGTTTTCCCTTCAGGGTCTTTTATCTGGTCTTTAAGAGCATCAGTATGCACTTCATTGTCAGATGAAAGAATCTCTTTCATCTGTTTTTCAATCTTTTTTTCAGCCAGTTTCCTGACCTTCTTTTGCTGACTTTCGTTAAGTTTTCCGGATTCAGGGACAACAGGCTCTCCCTTGTCTTTAAGTTCTTCAACAGGGATTAGCGTTGAGATTTCTACTTCGCCGGTTTCAAAGTCAACCCTGCTTCTCGTGTCCATACCCGGATTATATTCAACCCATTCCTTATTTGTTGAATCCTGGAACTCATCCCACTGCTGTTCAACCCTTTTCCTCAATTCCTCCCGCTGAGCGTTCACCCTCTTTACCATCTGATTCCACTGCACCTCCATCTTCCGGCTAAGTCTCCCCCATTCCTTGTCCTGCTTTTCCATATTCTGCCTGAGCGTTTCTCTCTCCTTCTCCTGAGCTTTCTGAAGCTGTTGCATATCCATCTGATTGCTATTCGTCTGTGAATGCTCGGTTTCTTTATTCAGCTCATCAAAAGCTGAATCAGGCCCCGCCTCTGCCGAAAGAGGCAAACTGAGTGACACAATCAGCAACATTACAAGTGTCAATAGATAAAATCGATTAAATATTTTCAATTTTTTACCTCCAAGTCTCTTGAACTGTTTATTAAACGGCACTATCCCTTCAGTATTAAGCTTCTCCCGTCACATGTTTTGAGATAGCCAGCTCCATTGCCCTGCGGGCAGAGCCTTTTCCCCTGGTAATACTTCCCCTCAGCTTCCTGAAAGAGGGAACCGTTTTCAAAACAATCTCTCCATCCCTGATTATAACCTCAACCTTGTCTTTTGGCTTTATGTCAAGCTTACTCCTTATGTCGGAAGGAAGTGTTATTTGCCCTTTTGATGAAATTGTAGCAAAACTCATGATATTCTTTTTTTTCTGTTTTTGTTTTACTCATTATACCATCTAAAGTATGACAACTCTTTATCTGTCCCCGGAAAGTCTCTATCAATATATTTGGTTTACTTGCTCACCTCGTACCCCACCGTATCCTCAGCCCACAAGGAAGGGTCGAGTTTTGATAGCTCTTGCATAAGATCAGTAATTGTGGGTGTCGCAATAGCTTTATCTGAAAGGAAGTCTACTTTTTCTTTTGTTGCTATTATGAGAATTGATTCGACTGTCCTGCTGAGTTTTTCAGGAGTTTTTACCCTTAACTTCAATCCAAGCGCCCGTTGGGCATCATCAGGGAAAATAAATTCTTTATCGGCAGGGATAACCTCTCCCTCAAAATAATCATTTGGGAAAAGTTTTATTATCATGCCATCCTGACTCACACTGAAGATGTTAATATACGAAGCTTTATTTGCTCTGGCACTTACCCGAATTTCGTCATTGTCCTGAAAAACAATGTTTCGAGCAGGGGGTTTTTTATCAACTCTTTGAACCTGTGCAGTAGAAATTTTGAAATTACCTTTTCTTTCAAGATTTAGTGGCTTAACATAAGCTTTAATCTTTATAAAGCAGTAAAATTGATTATCTTTGCTGTTGCACTCATCTTTTATAATCTCCTTTTTTACTAAAATACCTCGTGAAGATAAAGTAACAAGCCTGCTAACTATACCACTGCTATAATTGATATTAGAGCCATAAGCTTCGGCTTGATAATCAAAGTCATTACTGGTTATCTCAAACCCAACAGCTTCCAACAGTGCGTTTTTTATAGCATTATTTAAAGCTTTTGCCTCTGCCTGAGCTCGGGTTGTATCATATCCGAGCATTGCTTTACCCTCAGCTTCAACAATTTTTACATCTTCAGCATAGGCAAAGACCGGCAGAAATAATATCAGAATGACAAACGCAAGGATTTGTTTACTTACAGTAGTCTTCATTTATTAACCACCTTTCCATTAAATCAGACACTGATTTTACTCTGAAAAAATTTATCTTTTAAAATCATGATTATCTGTATCTATTCGGTGTCCAAAAACCTTGTTGAATCAGCAGCTAATAACTCAACAAAACTCGTTTTTTGTCTCCAAACTCTTGAGGTGTTTGCTCTCTGTTTCGTAAAGACCTTGCCTTCCTTAGCACATTAAAACTTAAATACTTTTCCATTTCCCCGGCAGTAATCTTACCGTCTTTGTCAGCATCGGCAGCCCCCCTTAGCCCTTTCAGGAAGTAATAAGTGAAAAGTCCGTGCCTTTTCTTATAGTACCAGCTTGAGATCTGCCGGCCTGTTGATGAGGTAAATACCACCGAGTTTTTTACTTTCATTACAGGATTGTCAACTTCAAGAAATACAGGACTTATCCCTTTAATAACCATGCCTTTTTCTGATGAGCCGCTGAAACATGCATCTATGACAATTGTAACGCTTTTTGCTTTTAGTTTGCCGATCTCCTTATAAAAGTCATTTAAATTATATCCCGTATCTTCTATAGCCTCCGGATCAAAATCATAAGGAACAAGATAAGGCTGTTTATTCTCTATACCTGGCACTCCATGTCCACTGTAGAATATAAAAACATCTGATTTGCCCGCTATGATACGATTACCCAACCTTTTTTTGAATATTGCCCTAAATTGTGCAAATGAAGCTTTGCTGTCAAGTCGTTCAATAATGTTTTCTTCCTTATAACCAAGCGTACGCACAAGGTACTTTTTCATGGTTTCCGCATCGTGCCTTGCATAATCTACAGTAGGGATGTCATGGTTTTCGTATCGGGATATGCCTATTACAACAGCTATTGCATCAGGATTTTTAATATTAGTCACAAGCGGCGTGTCTACATCTTCCTCTGCCCTTCTTGTAATAACAATCTCTCTCCTTGCACGAATATTATCCGAATTAGCTGCATATATAACTATATTGTTGGCACCTTCTTTTAACGGAACATTAATCCTTACCTTCCTTTGTTTTGACACCTGAAGACCACCCACATTATCACGTATTGGTATAATTAATCCGTTAACTTTCACTCTGACACTTTCAATGCTTTTAAAATCTGCAACATCAACAGCCAAATAGACCTTATTATCATCTACGGTCTCTCCACTTTGAGGAGAGATAATAGTTATTGAGGGGGCACGGTTACTTTCCGATACACCAGTGACTGAAGTTTTTTTACTATCCTCTGCTGCGAGATCGATTATTCTCAAGTTTTCTTCTGTGATATTAAGGGCATATTCGGACGAAACAGAAGGGAAATCTTTCTGATCAATATTAATCTTCAGATACTTTTCCCCTGCATGGATTCTTCGCCTCGTCGAGATTCGAAACCTGACTATCTCGCTCCTTGATTCTGCGGGTATCCGGCCAAGAACATATTTGTCCTTACCGAATATGTTCATATCCTCATCCGTGCTTTTGATGCTGATTGTTACTGCCTCAGCAGGGAGGCTACCCTCATTGAGAACATGTATCTCAAGAATAGCGCTTTCTCCCTTTTCAATAATATTTCCTCCTCTCTTGCCAAGCAGATTGGCCGTGTAGGAAAGCCTGGGACTCTTTATCTGAACAGGAATCTCGATTACCCCCTCAGACTTTCTAAAATCCGTCTGTTCAATTCCGACCTTTAATGACGCTCTGGATTCCATAAAAGTCCTTGGGATATATAAACCTATCCCTGGAACCGGGTGAGATGAGCCTGCCTTTATCTCACCCATATCTATACTGCGCCGGTCAATTTGAATCTCCTTATAGGGAGTAATCGATGTAACAACATTCCTTGCCGAGAGCTTTCCCCTGTTACTTACTGTAAGTTCTACCTTGTACTGCTCTCCGTTAATCACTGATTTTACTTCTTTACCATGTGACAGGATGCGATAGGCATATCGAAGTTCAGGAGACTCTTTTGAATAGGCAAGCGTAATCTTCTTTTTGGCGCTACTGACCCCGCGAATATCGCTAACCTTTAGCAATGACCGAATCTCCTTTGCATCAAAGTTCCTTGGAATGGTGAAAGCCACCTTTGCCTTTACTGTTCTGCCGGGGGGAATAATCCCCACTTCCATCTCATTCCTTACCCACTGTATTCCCGTGTTTATTTCACCAGCCGACATATTCACCCCAATGGCCTTCCCCTGCCCTTCATTTTTGATAAAAGCAGTCAGCTCAATAGTCTCACCACTTTCAGCAATACCATTGCCATTGCCCCGGGCAAGCCCTGTATTGCCGTCATCAATCCTGTAATCCACAAATACAAGATCAGGTTTTTCAAGCCGGGCTGCAGGGATAAGTACTTTTATAGCTTTAGAATCGTAACCCCGCTTTTCTGAGGCATATATTGTAAAAGGAGCTTTGCCGCTTGCCAGGTTCAAACCAGCCTTTAAGTTTACAGTTACGTCTTTAGTTTCACCGGACTGGATATCGCCGATTGATACTGATTCAGGAAAATCAATATTCCGGTAATCGGTTTCAGTCTTTACTTTTACATCAAATGCTGTCCCTTTGCCTTCGTTGGTAATAGATACGGTGATACGTGATTCTTCTTTTGCGTCTATAGTGTTGTTTGGAATAAGTGAGTTATTGTCAGAGTATTGGACTTTGGTAGTTAGATTGGCTGGGAGGGTTTTCTGTTTAAGCTTGGCTTTAGCATATGGGATTAAAGCAGTTTCTACATCCTTCATTAAATCCGGGAATCCTGTGCTCATTGCAAATCCTAATAATTGCGCATAGTTATCACTTAAAACTACGTTGTAATTTTCATTTCCAGTACATTGGTCGGCAGTACTTGAAGACCAAAAAGCATTATCATGGCTAATATTTTCAATAACATCACCACTTTTTGCATCTTTTATCTGTAACCGCATTTCAGTAGACACTGAAATTTCAAAATTAGCAAATTTTCTTTTGAAAGACTCATACTCGCTAATTTTAGTAAAATTATATAGAGGATTAATCTTTCGATTAATAGCCTGTTCTTCATCATATGAAGTATCAATTTGAATATCAGGAGTAATTATAAGATCATAATTGTTCCCATTTTTAAGCTCAGAAATATCTCTATAAGTATCTACCCTTGCAAAAAGTCTCGACAATCCTTTTGCAAAGGAATCTTCTACCGCCAAACCTATAGTATTCTTAGCACGTATAACACCTTTCTTAAGAATTATTATATGTTTTGTCTCACAACGAGCATTCACAGTTGTATAATGTTCTCTGTTTTTCAGTTCATTACTAATAATAAGAGCAACATTGAAGTCAAATTTTTCTGAAGGTGTATATTCTTCAACTTTTATTTTAGGTGTTGTTGTGACACATGAAGACAATAATATCAATAACACAAACGCTGAAATAATATTTCTCTTAAAAAGCATTTTTTTATCTTTTCCTTGTTGGTTTAAAATTTTATGATATGAGTATTCACTATTCCCTTAATATGAAAGACTTTCAATCTTCAAGCTAATATTTTCAATCCCTTTATCTATCTTTTCAGAACTTATAAAATCCCCGCCTTTTGTTTCCCTGTCAAGTTCCTTGAATGCGTCTTTCGCTTCAGCCTTAACCCTACTCATCATCTTTTCCTGAAATTCCCGCATCTCTTTAGCAATCTTATCGATCTGTTCAATCAATCACTATACGCCTTCGTCGAAATAGCCCCTGAATCAACCCATTCACTTATCAAACTTAAACTTCCTCGGCATACATGCAAAGGCATAAGTGACATTCTTCTGAGATACAATACCTTTGGCATCATACCAGTATTCTATTATTTTCGAATTCTTCACAACAGCTTTTGTTGCCCACGAAGACACTTCCATGGTTGTCGCGTCATCAATGCTGCTGTTTTTTTCTGATGTTATGTCGACCATTAGGGTGTTTATCTCTATACTAAGAGTCCGGG
>BTTF01000027.1:0-24242 GCA_036244995.1 bacterium
AACAAAAAGGATAAGAAAACTGAGACTACAAAGATTTAACTCTATTGTTTATTTTCATATCCCTTACATCAAGACAGGGGAGTATTTAGCTTTTATAAATGAACATAAACTGAACCTCGAGATTTATTTTAGTGGTGAGGACATTGAGGCTGCAGACGAAGCCTCAATAGAAGGTTTATTGAATTCCTTTACCTATACCCCCTCCCTGACCGTCCATGGCCCTTTTATGGACCTTTCCCCAGGTGCTGTTGATCCACTGATACGCAAGGTGACCATGGAGAGATTTTTTAGGACCCTCAATATCTCGGGATTACTCGGGGCAGGAAATGTAGTCTTTCATTCGGGCTACGAGAAGTGGAAATACGAACACAGGACGGATCTGTGGCTGGAAAGCAGTTTAAGAACCTGGGAGCCTGTTTTGGCGCAGGCTGAGGCGAAGGGGCTTACCATCTCCATTGAAAATATATTCGAGGAGGAGCCGGAAAACCTGAGGTTGCTTGCAGAGGCAGTAAACTCCGGAAACTTCGGCTTGTGTTTTGATGCAGGACACTTCAATCTTTTTTCCACGATTTCCCTGAGACAATGGCTGAGTATTGTCAGCCCATATCTCCTGGAGCTTCACCTTCATGACAATGACGGCACCAGAGACTCCCATCTGCCTCCGGGCAAAGGGGTTTTTGATTTTAAGGCATTATTTGATAATCTGGAAGCTTTCAATGCAGATAACTTTATAGCTACAGTAGAGACACATTCAATTGATGACGTCCGGGAGAGTATCCGGTTCATTAGTGCAGTATAGTCTCTTTCTTTTCAGGGGAATTGCAGGCCCATTATAACGGCATCTTCTCCTGGAAGAAAATAGTATCCCCTTTTCAGGCCCAGCATACTGAACCCTATGGATTCATATAATCTAATTGGAGCTGTATTGGATGCCCTGACTTCAAGGAATATCTTTTTGCAACCACAAACGTGGAGTTCTTCAAGAATGGACAGGACCAACATTCTTCCAATGCCCTTTCTTCTGTAGTCAGGCCTTACAGCGAGATTTAATATATGACCTTCATCAACTATGCAGTAGGCACATATATATCCAATCAAGGAATCTCCTGTCAGGGCAACACGGCAGATGGAGGAGGGATTATTAATCTCTGAAAAGAAGGAGGCCTCTGACCAGGGTGTGGAGAAGGACTCGTTCTCGATTGCTGTCACCTCGGGGATGTCGGAAACCGTCATTTCACTGATGGAAATCCTTGTCATTATAATAAAAACACCACCTCATTGTTATGGTCCGGGGACTGCGAGAGTGAGGGATAGCAGATTTACGCATCATCAACCGGCAGTGTTATTGTAAATGTTGCTCCTCCATTTTTATGGTTTTTTACAGAGATATGTCCTCTGTGGGTTTCAATGATCCATTTTGTTATGGCAAGTCCGAGACCGGAACCACCGGAAAGACGTGACCTTGTCTTGTCAACACGGTAAAACCTTTCAAAAACTCTCTCCATATCTTTTTCAGGTATTCCTGCCCCTGTGTCGTGAAATGTTACGGTTATACCATGGAAGGACTGTTCTGTTTTTAGAAAGATAGAGCCATTGTCAGGTGTATACTTCAGCGCATTGTCAAAGAGGTTGGATAAAGCCTCGTCAAGGAGGTCCCTGTCGCTCAGGAATTCGAGGGGCTCCTGATATTCTTCAATTACATTCAGTGACTTTTCCAGTATCTTGTTTTTGTGTCTTTCCACAATGAGGCCGAGCAGTTCGTTAATGTCAACCCATGACTTTCTGAGTTCAATAATATCATGGTCGGCCCTTGCAAGGAGCAGGAGGTTATCGCTTATTTTATGAAGTCTGTTTACTTCAAAGAGGTTTTTTTTAAGTA
Organism: bacterium; assembly: GCA_036244995.1. GTDB lineage: Bacteria > Nitrospirota > Thermodesulfovibrionia > Thermodesulfovibrionales > JdFR-85 > BMS3Bbin07. Next base: position 1,880 of record BTTF01000027.1, read on the forward strand.
TATCCTCATATTCCTCCGGCTTCCTTTTCCTTCTCAGGGTCACCTCTATGCTGCCTTTAAGGGCGGTAAGGGGTGAACGGATCTCGTGGGAGACATCAGAGGTAAAACGTTTGTGCCCTTCAACATGTTTCTGGATGCTGTCGAGCATGTCATTAAAGACCCTCACAAGATTTCTGATCTCAAGGCCGGGGGAATCCAGTTGTATCCGTTCCTTTAAATTCCCTTTCTTTATTTTGTCTGCAGTTTCTGTCAGCCTGACAACCGGGATTATGGTCCTTCCAGCCATGTGATAACCGAAAATGGCTACGGTTATAAGTAGAAACGGAAGAAAGAAGAAGAAAAGATTCCTGAGTTCTTTAAGCTCCCCATCCACCTCTTGTAACGAATACCCGAGCCTGAGAATGCTACTCTTATCCACAGGGAAATGGAGGACCCTGTATGGTTCTCCCCTGAAAGATACGGTATCAAAGGAATAAGCGCCATTAAAAGCCTTATCGATCAAGGACATCTTTACAGGCCAACCGAGGTTTCCGGATTTCAGCGATGTAATGGATATCTCTCCGTGAATATTTGAAACCTGCATATATTCATTTCCCGTCTTTTTTATCATTACCTTTCCGATTTTGTCCGCATTGTTGTCGGTTATACCCCTGGTTGCTGCAATACGGGCCTCGGCTAATAAAGTGCGGTCAATCTTCTTGATGATGCTGCCTTTGAAGGAGAGATAAAGAGTTGATACAAAGATGAATATGAGGCAGAGGGTTACAGAAAAGTAGATGAAAGTGAGCTTATGCCTGAAGGTTATAGTCATCTTCTTTAATAACATAACCAATACCGCGTACGGTATGGATGAATTTTTTCAAAAAATCGCGATCGGTTTTATCTCTGAGAAAATTGATATGTACATCAACCACGTTTGTGTTGGGATCAAAGTTGTATCCCCATACATTCTGGAGTATCTGGGTGCGTGTGAGAACCTTGTTTTTGTTCTTTAAGAGGTATTCAAGGAGGGCGAACTCTTTTGGCCTGAGGTATATCTCCTTATCCGACCTTGTGACTTTTCTTGTTATAGGGTCGATTTTGAGGTCTCCGCAACGGAGCGGTTCAACAGGAAACTCTCTCCTTCTTGCAAGTGCCCTTATTCGGGCAAGGAGTTCTTCAAAGGAAAAGGGTTTTGTGAGATAATCGTCAGCCCCGCTGTCAAGTCCCTTTACCTTGTCCTCTACAGTATCCCTTGCAGTGAGCATGAGGACAGGTGTATGAATCCCCTTCATCCTGATCAGCCTGCAAAGGTCCAATCCGTCAATTTCAGGCAGCATTACGTCGAGTATAATGAGGTTGTAGTCAGTTGTTGTTGCCAGTAGAAAACCGTCTTTTCCGTTAGTCGCAACATCTACCTTGTGGGTTTCTTCTTCCAGCCCCGTCTTTATGAAAGAAGCGACGTTTTCTTCATCTTCGACCACAAGTATTTTCATCAGAATGCTTCCTCCCTGGCTTTATTTTACCACGAGAACCGGGCAGTGTGCGTGGTCGAGAACCTTTGAGGAAACGCTGCCGAGCAGGAATCTAGTGGCCCCGTGACGTCCATAGGAACCTGTAACAATCAGGTTGACCTTCATCTTTTTTGCGGTGTCAAGGATTACCTCGGCAGGGTCGCCCTGTCTGACAAGGGTTTTATGTTCGATAGGGTGAGAGGCGAGGGCGCTCCTTACCTTTTCCATGGTCTTGTTTGTCTCTTCGGTAAGGGCTTCCATGATCCTCTGACGGTCGAAGTCCGTTAGCTCGGTAAGGTGTAATTCAGGTACAACGGAGAGGACGTAGAGTATGGAATCGAACTTTACCGCTATCTCTACAGCTATCTTGAGGGCCTTGTTCGAATTTTTTGAGCCATCATGGGCGATGAGGATTTTTTTCATGGTGTTTTTTATCATTCTATTCCTCCTGCGATTATTTCAGGGTATTGTCAGCTCTTTGCCCGGTATCCGGATCAACAACAATTAATATAATGATAACATATAATGCTATTTTTCAGTAGGTAGCAGGGCTTTTCAGGCTGTTGTGTGGAAATCCCCGCATGCAATTCCTTCTTGACAAAAACATAAAAATATAATAATATTTGAATGTAAAAGGACTGAAGGGTTCAGGAAGAGTTTAAAGGTTATGTGAGACCACAGAGGAGATTATAGTGCAAGGTATATGCAGGGAAGTTGTATACCGGAGTTTTTTTCTTTTAATTTTTGGGTATAAACGTTTATTATATTAGACCAATATTTTCATTCAGGGAGGTGAGGCTATGCCGAGAAGGAACTATTTTTTTACTTCTGAATCAGTAACAGAGGGGCATCCTGACAAGATTGCCGATCAGATATCCGATGCAATACTGGATGCTATACTTTCAGAGGACCCCTATGGCAGGGTTGCCTGTGAAACGCTTACAACAACCGGTCTTGTCTTTGTTTCAGGTGAGATCACCACAAGCTGTTATGTCCATATACCGGAGCTTGTCAGGGAGACCATAAAAGATATCGGGTATACAAGGGCGAAATACGGATTTGATTATGAGACCTGTGCTGTAGTCACAGCAATTGACCGTCAATCAGGTGATATAGCCATGGGAGTGGATACAGGGGGTGCCGGAGATCAGGGACTTATGTTTGGTTTTGCATGTAACGAAACCCCTGAACTGATGCCGCTTCCTATTATGCTTGCCCACAAGTTTGCCAGAAGGCTTTCAGAGGTGAGGAAAAAGGATATACTGGGCTATCTGAGACCGGACGGGAAGACGCAGGTGACCATTGAATACAGGGAGGGCAAGCCCTACAGGATTGATTCCATTGTGGTTTCAACACAGCATAACCCTGACGTGACGCTCAAGGAGATAAGAGAGGATATTATAGAGAAGGTAGTAAAACCTGTTGTGCCTAACGAACTTCTTGATGAAGAGAATGTAAAATATCATATTAATCCAACCGGCAGATTTGTTGTTGGTGGCCCCATGGGTGATACGGGGCTGACAGGCAGAAAGATAATCGTTGACACCTATGGAGGCGTTTCCAGGCATGGCGGGGGGTGTTTTTCAGGTAAAGACCCGACAAAGGTGGACCGTTCAGGGGCTTACATGGCGCGTTATATTGCCAAAAACATTGTAGCTGCAGGTCTTGCCGACAGGGCAGAGGTCCAGGTTGCTTATGCCATCGGAATTCCTGAGCCGGTATCCATACTTGTTGACGGGTTTGGTACTGAAAAGATTCCCTATCAGGATATCGTTACGCTTGTGAGAAAGAACTTCGACCTGACACCAAAAGGGATTATGGAGACCCTTGACCTGAGAAGGCCGATTTATAAGAAAACCGCTGTTTACGGTCACTTCGGCAGGAATGATGATGATTTTACCTGGGAAAAGACTGACCGTGCCGAGACCCTGAGAAAGCAGGCAGGGCTATAAAAGAAGGATGGATAGTTTTGGAGTAATGGAGTAAAGACAATATTACTTCCTTCCGATAAGTAAGGCTTTTTATTACTGGATTCGGGTTAGTAATTAATATTTATGGTTAATCTTAAGGCACTTTCAGAGGAGGAACTCACCGGGTTTCTCCTCTCTCTTGACCTTCCCCTATTCAGGGTGAAACAACTCCTTTACTGGATGTATGAGAAAAGGGCCCTCCATATACAGGACATAACAGAACTGTCAAAAGCGCTAAGGGAGAGGCTTTCAAAGATAGCCTGTATCAGTAATCTCAAACTCCTTGACCGCAGGGTGTCAATTGACGGGACCGAAAAGTTCCTTTTCGGGCTTGATGACGGCGAAGCCATTGAGGCTGTTTTAATACCTGATGCTGACAGACTTACACTGTGTGTCTCTTCCCAGATTGGCTGTGCAATGGGTTGCAGGTTCTGTCTCACCGGGAAGATGGGTTTTATCAGAAACCTCCAGGCCCATGAAATAGTGGATCAGGTGATAGCGGTACAGAGATTAATCGGACCGCGGATGACGACAAATATTGTCTTTATGGGGATGGGAGAACCCATGAATAACCTTGATAATGTCGCTCACGCCCTTAAGAGGATGAACAGTCTGTTAAAGATATCCAGAAGGAGGATTACGGTCTCGACCTCCGGTGTTGTTCCCGGAATAAGGAGATTGGCAGCCCTTACCCCGGCTGTAAACCTTGCCGTATCACTAAATGCCGTAACTGATGATGTGAGAGGGTATATAATGCCTGTTAACAGGCGCTACCCTGTCAGTACACTCATACGGGCATGCAGGGAGTATCCCCTTGAACAGCGCAGAAGGATAACCTTTGAGTATATACTGTTTGAAGGCCTCAATGACTCCTCCGGGGATGCTGACAGGCTTGTGAATCTTCTCAAGGGGATTCCTTCGAAGGTTAATCTCATTCCCTTTAACCCTTATGATGGGGCCGAGTTCAGGAGGCCGCAGGAGGAGAGGGTGCAGTTCTTCAGGAGTTTGTTACAGACAGGAGGCCTTACAGCGATTGTGAGGAAGAGTAAGGGGCAGGATATACTGGCTGCCTGTGGTCAGTTGAGGGGATATTACAAGGGCAGGGTCTCCTGCCAATGTGTTTGAAACTACCTTTTGTCAAGCTGCTGTGTTACCAGTTTAATCAGTTCCTGGGTCTGTATGGGTTTTGGAAGGTAGGCGTCGGCGCCTATGTCCATTGCCTTTTTTCTGTCCTCCTCAGCCCCCTCGGTAGTTATTATTATTATGGGTATATCCCTGAATTCCGAACTTCCCCTCACGAGACTTACCAGTTTCAGTCCGTCCATTACAGGCATGTTTATATCGGCAAGGATAATGTCGGCCTTCTCTGATGACAGCTTTTTAAGGGCGTCAACCCCGTCTGTGGCTTCTATGACCTTTGACCCGGGGATTCGGCGCATGGCGAAGCTTATAAGTTGTCTCATTGTTGGTGAATCTTCAACTATGAGGATAGTTGGCATGACCCCTCCTTTATTGTATTGGTTTTCCCTTCAGAAGTTCGAGGAAGTTCCGGATAGTTGTGAACTCACTCTCAGACCGGCTATATAACCGGGATGAGAATATGGCAGTGGCTGCATGGCCTGCCAGAAGATTGAACAGTTCGTAATCAACATTGGAGAAACCGGTCTTCTGGTCGAGGAAGGAATAGATTGCAATCACACCAATCACATGTTCTTTGATCTTAAGTGGTATACAGACAATGGGTTTTGCGGGATCCTCTGATTCCGTGTGAATCGGGTCGTCTGAAAAGTAGCTCTCCCCTTCCCTGACCACTTCTCCTGTAACTCCATCGCCTATCGGAATTTTTGTGCTATTGTCCATGCCGATACCCTCTGAGGCAATTGGTTCCAAATCTTCCAGCCTTTCATCGAGTAACATTACAGAAAACTTCCTTGCACCTATCAGGTTAATTATGATTTCAAGGACTATCTTCAGGACCTCTTCATAATCGAGTGTTGAATGGAGCTGGTAACTTGCTACATACATATTGGCGAGGTTATTGTTTTCTTCTGCTACAAGCACATATTTCTGCGCAAAGTCCCTGTTCTCTGTCTCAACTTTTCTGAACCTTTTCTTCAGGGATTCTGTCTCATCTTCAAGCATTCTGATATGGTCTTCATAATTCCTTATCTTTGCTGCGTTGGAATCCTGTGCATGGGCTTCTTCAAGTTCTGCAATCCTGAACCGGAGGTCTTCGTTCTCCTTAAGGAGGTCTCTGGTAAATTCCTCCCCCTTTTTGAATATCTGTAAAAACTCGTCTGCCTTTTTCAGGATGCCGGGCTCCTTATCCTTATCCATCTTGATTTATTTTCCTTTTAACTGAGAAAATCACCTTTTTCCATCTGGAGGGAGCGAGTTGTTTTTCTTTCATTACAACCTTTACAAGTTCTGAGGAAACCTCACTGAGGGGCAGTATCCTTTGTGCAGCGCCTGCTTTTATAACCTCCCGGGGCATGCCAAAGACAACGGCAGTCTCTTCAGACTCGGTAATAGTATAACCGCCCCGCCTGAAAATTTCCACCATTCCCCTTGTTCCGTCATTCCCCATGCCGGTGAGCACAACGCCAAGAGTCCTGTCTTTAAATATCTTTGCCACCGATTCCATCATCAGGTTAATAGACGGCACATATCTGTCATTGTCTTCGGCATTTTTAAGCCTCGCATAAATCCTGTCATTCCCGGTCTTCAGCAGTAGGTGGCATCCCCCCGGGCATATAAGGGCCTTTCCGGGCTCAAGTGGTTCATCGTCCTCTGCCTCTTTAACCCTTATTGCCGAGAGTCTGTTCAGCCTTTCAGCGAATGAACCGGTGAACCCTCCGGGCATGTGCTGGCTTATCACTATCGGGGCCGGGAAATTTCCCGGCATTCCCGTCAGGATTAACTGAAGTGCCTGAGGACCTCCGGTAGAGGCCCCGATGGCAACAATCCTGTCCGGATGTTTATTGGAAAAAGCGGGAACCGTTTCCAATGGTTTTCTTGAGGGTATGGAATTGAGGTTTCTGTTGAGCTTGCTCAGAGATGAGGCATCTATGTTCCTTACTTTTGCCAACAGGTCGTTTTCAATATTGTGAAGCTCAAACGATGCCCTTCTGGTTGGTTTGGCAATGAAGTCCACGGCACCCAGCTCCAGTGCCTTGAAGACGGTTCTGCTGTCTGAATGGGAACTTACCATTATTACAGGTGTGGGACTTTCTCTCATAAGCCATCTCAGGAAACTGAACCCGTCCATCTCCGGCATCTCAAGATCCAGAGTGATTATATCCGGCCTGTAACGGAGTGTTTTCCTTATGGCGTCTATTCCATCCACAGCAATTCCGGTTACATCAACCATTGGGGCCTTCAGCAGCATGTTTTTGATTGTCTGCCTGCTGAAGGCGGAATCATCAACAACCAGGACTTTTATCTTTTCCGGCATGAGGCCATCCTTTGTGATGAAGTGTCCGGTTTCCGGTATACAAGGTCATGCTTGAGATGTTTCAGGGCAAAAGCGGTTGACATGTTTATCAGGGACTCTGCATGTCCCAGGAGCAGGTAACCGCCATCAGGCAACACATTATAAAATCCCGCAACTACCTTTTTCCTTGACGGTATGTCAAAATATATCAGCGCATTTCTGCAAAAGACCACGTCTATCCTGCCTAAAGACCCCATTTTTACCCTGTCGAGCAGGTTAAGGTAGCCGAAATTCAGGAGCTTCTTTACTTTGTCGAGTATTTTAAAGGAACCGTTGGGCAGGGGGTCAAAATATTTATTAACATAATACTTCTCTATGCACCTGAAAGAGTTCTGTCTGTATATCCCTCTCCTTGCAGTCCGGAGCACCCTTCTGTTGATGTCACTGCCAAGAATTTCAACGTCCCAGCCGTTGAAAAGATTACTCTCAAGTATCAGCATGCCTATTGTATATGGTTCCTCACCTGTGGAACAGCCTGCCGACCAGATTCTTATCTTTCTGGTGTTTCTGTTTTTTTGTCTTAATTCCGGCAGTATCTCCTCGCTGAAAGAGAGGAGTTGATTCTTTTCCCTGAAGAAATATGTTTCATTGACTGTGAGCACGTCCATTATAGCGGCAAGTTCATCTTCACGGTTTCTGTCGTAAAGGAGATACCTGTAGTAGTCCCTGTAATTGTTTATATTGTTTATTCCGAGTCTGGTCGTGAGGCGTTTTTCAAGCAGATACCTGGCACTATTGTCAAAATAGATTCCTGAATAGTCCCTGATGAGATCTCTAAGGAGTCTGAAAACATCGTCGGAGAGGACAAAGGTCTCATCTTTTTCAAACACCTAAAGCCACCTCGATCGCCTTTCTGACAGTCGGGTCATCTTCAATATCATATATCCCTTCAAGACAGACTCTTGATTGTTGAGTGCCTGTTTTTGACAGTACCTGTACGGCAGCATATCTTGTTGCCCAGTCCTCACTGAACAGATGAGGTTCAACCTCTTCTTCCACGTCGGGAAATGATGACATTGACAGGATTGCCGTCCTTCGAATCTCACTATCATCAGAAAGGAGTAACTTTATCAGGGACTCTCTTGCCTCTTTCCTGTCACTGAAGAGCGAGATTGACTCAATAGCCTGAGTTACAACAAAACCATTGCTGTCTTTTAATAACCCGATCAGCGTTCTCAGGGATAATTCATCTTTATATACGGAGAGCGCCCGGGCTGCCGAGGCCCTGACGCCTTCGTCAGGGTCCTTTGTCATAACGATGATGGAGTCCAGGGAGTCCGGGGCATCCATGCCACCGGGCAAAAAGGAGAGATTCTCTGTGGCAATAGCACGTATCTCTGCTGACTCATCAGTTAATGCCGTACGGAGATATCTCTTTGCATGTTCGCCTCCGATCATGGATATGGCCTTTACAGCAGCCTTCCTCACTTCTTCTGATTCGTCCTTCACTGCAAACCCAAGCGCTTCAATTGACTCCCCGGCATGAATATTACCGAGAATAAGAGCGGTGTTTTTCCTTGAGAGTACTTTCGGGGAACTTAGTTTATCGATCAGTTCGGTAATGGAAAGGAAATTTTTCAGTTCAATCAGTGCGGCAACGGCAGCCTCCTGTACATCGGGATAGGGATGTATGAGGAGAGGGAAGATTTCTTCTACTGCCCTCCTGTCTCCTATCCGGCCCAAACCCCTTGCAGCATGAGCAACCACATGGCCGTCGTGGTCCATCAGGAGCCGTAAGAGTATATCATAAAACGCAGGATTTTGAAGTTCGGAAACAACCTCAACTATTAATCTGCTCCTTTCAGGGATTTCTGTCTTTACTATGGGGATAAGGTAATCCGGGTCTCTTTTACCGATAAAGAGCAGTGAACGTTTAACAGCATCCCTGAAAAACTCGTCTTCGGAAAGCTCAAGGAGCGGTCTTGTTGCACGATGGTCACATAGAAGACCGAGAAGGACAATTGCGGGGCCTTTGACGTCCCTGTTTGTGTGGTTGATATGTCTTAAAAGTATGTTAAAGGCATCATCACCAAGTATATTGTGGAGTTGTTTAGCTATGAACTCCTCAGATGTCCCGTCCTGATAGAATTTCTCAATGGTCCTCAGTGCTTCTTCCACAACAGAACGTCTCCGGTCAAGGAGAAAGGGGATGATTTCCTTCAGTGTTTCGGGTTCCGAAAACTTTGAGAGTGCCTTAAGTGCCGGTTCGGTAAGAAGGCTGTTTTTGAGGACCTTCAGGAGATAGGGGATGGCCGTTCTGTCCCCCATCAACCCAAGGGCATCCACTGCAGGGTAAGCCGTCCAGACCTCTCCGGTCTCTATGATCTCCACAAGGGCACCTGTAACAGAGGTTTCCTTGAGCCTTCCAAGGCACTCAACGGCTGATGCCCTTACGTTGGTATCCTCATCCTTTATTGCCCTGAGCAGCAGGGGCAGGACCTCCTTTCCACCGATAAATCCCAGGACATCAATGATAAACTTTCTCACGTCGTGATTATCAGACTCAAAGGCATCAATGAGTTGAGGAACGGATTTTTTGCCGAGCCTTATAAGGGCTTCTATTGCAGTGTTTCGTGCCCCTGCGTTGTCTTCAACATAGAGGAGACCAATAAGGTCTTTTATATAACTGTCCGGGCTGAAGCCCTCAATCAGGACATTGAGGGCGGTTTTCCTTATTCTCCAGCTTTCATCCTTAAAGGAATCAAGGATGTAGTTCAGACCCTCAGGCCTGTTTTTCATGGAGAGAATCTTCTGCCGCCTTGATTCTATCTCTTTATTTTTTGTTTTTTTTGAGACTTCTCTTAACACCTTCCCTCCCATGAGGGTTTACCTCTTCATTTTTCAGTATTCCCCTGGATGTCTTTAATTTAATTTTTTCCTCGCTTGTGAGTATTCTTTTAATATCCAGAATTATTATCACCTTGTTGTTGTTGGAAGGTTTTGCCCCAACACAGGAATGTTCCTGTCCGAGTCCTTTTATAAACTCTGCCCTGAACCCTTTAAAGAGTTTGGGAGGTTTTGATATCTTTTCTTCGGATATCTCCACTATATCCGTTACGTTATCCACAAGCAGGCCAACCTTGTTCTCTTCAAGCCTGATAAGGACGACCCTCTGTTTGCCGGCCTTCTCTGTTATTCCAAACCTGATCCTCATGTCAATGACAGGAATAATCTCTCCCCTTACACTTATCACTCCGGAGACGAAATCAGGGAGTTCCGGTATTTTGAACAACTTCTGAGGCTTGAGTATCTCGACAACCCCCTGGATGTCTATGCCGAAGTTCTCATCAGCAATATCCAAGATAGTATACTTCACAATGTGCCGGTCCTGAATATTTCCACTTCTTTTCTCAATACCTCCACCTCGTTATGAAGAGATGTAATGAAGAGAGAGACCTCTTTAACATTCCTCGTTGTTTCCTTCCCTATCACCATAACCTCTTCCATTGCCTCTATTATCCTCCTGTTGACCTTCTGCTGTTCAGCTGAGGCCCTTGCTATCTCAGCAGTCTTCCCGTTTGCAAGTTCGATGTTATCTGTAATAAATCCCGTACTCTCTGCCTGTTCATCCGTGGCATGTCTGGCAGCCTCCATTGCCTCCTTGATTGAACTTATGCTTTCAAGGAGGGAGGCCGTACCCCTTTCCTGTTGCTCTGTTGTCCTGTTTACATCCAGGATCATATTCTTGATATGTTCAATGGCGTTGACGATAAGTTCGAGCCCTTTTGCCTGCTGCACGGCAGCACGTTCGATGCTTGCTGCCATTTGTGTGGATTTTTGCGAGGCATGAAGTATCTCTCTCAGGGCATCCCCGGTCTTGAGTACCACATGGTTTCCCTCTTCAACCATCCTGACGGTCTCCATCGTACCCTCCATGGCCTCTCTAATCTCTTTCTGCAGGGTTGAAACAATGGTTGCGATGTCCTGTGTAGATGCGGCGGTTTTTTCCGAGAGGTTCCTCATCTCATCGGCAACTATGGAGAAACTCTTTCCGTGTTCCCCGGCTTGAACAGCGAGTATCTGTGCATTCAGGCTGAGCATGCCTGTCTGTTCAGTCACATTCTTGATAACCGACAGTATCTTTTCAATATCCCTGGACCTCCTTCCAAGCCTTTCAATTGCCTCTGTAAGGGAGCTTACGGAACTCTCAATTTTTTCCATCCCCTCAATTGCATCTACAACGGATAACATGCCCTTTTCTGCAATAATATTTGTTGTCCGGTTACTCAGTTCAGCGGATTCCCTGATGGTCTTTTCTACTTCCTTGACAGAGGCATTGATCTCCTCAATAGAGGTTGAAGCCTGGTGTACGGCAGAAGTAGCGTTATCCGCCATTGATGCCACTTCCTGTGCCGACTGTGTCAGTCCTGCCACTGCGGAGTATGAATCACTGATATTGCTATTGAGATTGCCTACACTGGATGCTATTTCCTCTGATGCGGCCCTCATTTCAAGAAGCGCAGAGACATTGTCATTTGATAATGAGAGGAGTTTTTCCGTATTCGCTATAGTCTGTTCCTGGGACCCGGAGGCATTTTTTACAGTCCTTGATATCTCCTCCAGGAATCTCTGCCGATTACTTATGCCGTTTATTACATTTTTGAATGTCAGGTTTAACTGGCTTATTGCTGCAGAGACGTTGCCTGTGATGCTTTTTAGTTTCCTCACCGTGATCAGGAGCCGTTCAATGAGGAAGTCAAGCCCCTTTGCTATGATTCCAATCTCGTTGTCCTCTGCAATCTCTATCTTCTGCGTGAGATCACCGAGGGTGACCTTCTCTATGTTTGCGCTTAAACTCTCTATCTGAGTTCCGATATGCCTTTGAAAAAAGAGATAGATCAGAAGGGTCAGGACAAGAAAGACGATACCCTGAAGTACCAGATTGGTGAGGATGAATGCCATATCTGCTTTTATCTTTTTATATTTTATCGTTACTTTTCCGACCTTTCTATTCCCTTCCATTATGGGGGTCTCCATGCTTTGTGAATCACTGTTTTCCGGTGCCTGAGATTTTCTGAACAGGAGTTTGCTGTTTTTGGTTACCTCGATGGAGACTATGTTTTTATCCTTAATCGCCCCGTTTGTTATCTGTTCGAGATATCTGTTATCCTGACTTGTCTTAACGGAGGCTGCAGCGTTTTCAATCAGGGTTGACAGCATGTATATTCTTTTTCTTAACCCGGCCTCGATAGTGATATTGTGCCGGGAGAAAGACCAGTACCAGATGAAGGACTGCCCTATGAGGAGTATTACAAGGACCCTGAGTATGAATGTTGTGGATAGTTTCTTTTTTATCTTCATGAGTATTCCTTCCTGATCAATTATAACAGTAGTGGCGAGGTTACCTCGCCTTCCTTATTGAATTCGTGGTTTACAGACCGTGAAAGAATCTATAGTTTAAAAAGTCTCTCATATCATTTTCAGTTTCGACATGATATCCCTTATCCAGGCGTAGTCATCATCATGTGCCTCAACAAAACCTGTATAGTGCTCATCAATAGATTTCAGTACCGCTATCCCTTCAGTGCCGGTATCCTTCAGGGCGAGGATAGCGTTTTTTATCTCTTCTGCACCTTCCTCGGGCATCTCCCTGGTAATACATATATTGAACTCAGGTATTTCTTCAGAGAATTTTATGAACTTCAACCCCTGATTCTTATATTTATCTGCAGTTGATTCCATAACTCCTCCAGCGTCATACCCTCCTGAAATCACTGCCTTTGCCACATCATCGTGGTGGCCGAGATAATTATAGAAGAGGAGGTCATCAAGGTCTATGCCGGCTTCAAGTAGCATATACCGTGGCACTATATGGGAGGAGGTAGACTCCTGGTCTCCAAAGGCAAAAGAACAGTTCCTCAGGTCTTCAATACTTGATACAGGGCTGTCGTTCCTTGCAATAATGACTGAGTGATGAAATGGTTTGCCGTTTCTCAGGGCCCTGGCAATTACCCTTACGCCATAATCACGATTGGCCTTTATGTATGTTGAGGGGGTCATATAGCAGAGCTGTGTTATACCACTGCCTATATCTTTTATTGCACTGTTGAAATCCACTCCCACCTTTAGTTCCACCTTCTTGCCGAGTTTCCTGCTCAGGTACTCTGCGAGGGGGGTGAACTTTCTATACATATCTGCAGGGGATTCAAGGGGTACCACGCCGAGCCTGAGAGTCTTTTCAGCCCTTGTTGATGTAGAGAATCTGAAACTTTCCATTTCCGTCACGATAAGTTCGGAGTCTTTAACGAGGGACCTGAGGGAGTTGTTGACCTTGAATGAGAGGTTCCTGTTTTTCACCGGAAGGTCGGATATATTTTCAGCAGACCGCTTTATCTGTTCAGACTCTGTCTTCTGTTCATTTATGGCGTTGGCTATCTGCTGGCTCTTTTCAGAAACCACATCAGTGCTCTTTCTTATCTGTTTGCTCTGCAGGGACTGTTCTTCCGTAGCAGTTTTCACCTGTATGGCTATGTCCTTTACCTTCTCGGCGGCATTCATTATCTGGTTCATTCCCCTTGATTGCTCTGATGTGGCCTTTGCAATCTGACTTGCCATATTACGGACATTTTCCATTGACCTTGATACAAACCTTGCTGCCTCAGCCTGCTCCGAGGTTGAGTGTTCAATGGCCGTAGACATCTCCGAAGAAAGCTCTGCGCTCTCCACAATCTTTTTCAGTACCCCTGATGACTCCTTTGAGAGCCCGAGTCCCTCATTGACCGCTTCAAGGCCGTGCTTCATTGCATCCACTGCATCCCTGACCTCCTGTTGCACCGTTTGTATCAGTGACGAAATCTCCTGGGTGGAGAAGGATGTCCTCTCTGCGAGGTCTTTTATTTCATCTGCAACAACAGAAAAACCCTTGCCGTGTTCTCCTGCCTGGGCTGCCAGAATAGCTGCATTCAGTGCAAGGAGATTCGTCTGGTCTGTAACATCGTCGATTACGGTAAGTATCTTTCCTATCTCTTCCGACCTTCCCCCGAGCTTCTTTATATACCCTGCGGTCTTTTCAACAGAGGTCTTTATCCGTTCCATTCCCTCAATAGTCTTCCCGATTGATGTCATTCCATAAGTGGATGCCTCGTTCATGACCCTTTCACTCAACTTGGCAGATTCCCTGGTATTCCCTTCGACTTCCCTGATGGATGCTGTAATCTCTTCAATTGCTGAAAGGGTGTCCTCGGCAGATCTGAAGAGTTCATCAGCGCTCAGTGCAACCTCTTTTATGGAAGATGAGAGTTCCTCAATGGAAGCTGATGTGGTTTCAGTTGATTCAAAGAGTTCGTTACTGTTGTTGGCGATCTGGGTGGTGCTGGCAGCCATTTCTTCAACTGCAGATGTGGTCTGCTCTGAAGATGCCGCGAGGTCTTCCGTATTTGCTGCAATCTCGGTGATTGCAGCATTCAATTCCTCTATGGAAGATGAGATGTTCGAAATAGCTTCGGCTTCGAGTTGGGTGCCTTTAAGGATATCCCTCGATTCCGCCTCAACCTCTGAGGAGACCCTGGAGATTCTTTTAGTGACGTCCTTTACCCTCTGAAGGATTGAAGATATGGATTGAAGGGCATCCTGCAGCGCTGTGCTCGCCTGTCCGATTTCATCAGTAGAATCTATATCGACATTGAAGGTCATATCTCCATCCGAGAGAAGCCTGGCTGCCTTTTCTATCTTTTTTACTGGATTAATCACTATCTTTCTCAGAAGCAGCCACATAATAAGAGAGAGTATGGATATGGCAAACAAGGAAGAGACAATAGTAACAGTTGCCATCTGTGCAATCTTTTTTTTCTCACTTTCAAGTGTCATTGAGACCTTGACTACCCCGATGAAAGGGCTGTCAAGTTTGTGGCACTTCCGGCAGGCAGGTTTCTTTATCAGTGGCTTGTAAACGGTCATTAACCCATTTTCGATCAGGGAGTAGGGGGAGAGGTTTGTCCTGAACCTTTCGACATAGCGCTTCTCAGTTGCAGGTGCTTTTCTGTCAAATGCCACCCGGCCTTCATGATTCAGAATAGTGATGCTTTCCACGCCTTTAAGCGCCTTGAGGTCGCCTGCCATGGCTTTGGTGATTTCAGACCGTCCTTCAAGCATGGTCCTTTCAATGCTTGTACTGATTACAGCTGCGGTTTCAAACATCTTTTCCTGTGCAGTTTCGTAGATATTTTTCTTCTGAAGATAGAGGACGATGGTTACGGCAAAGATAGCGCCCAAAATAATAACTGATATAACGACTCCAAGGACCTTTTTTTCAAGTTTTCCCATTCTCTTCTCCTTTGAGAGGTTTAACTATAGCTATAAGGGTATTCAGTACTATAATAACCTATTGATTACCTTCCGGATGCACCTTTTTTGTTATTGTTAACCCAAGCGCCTCCTCAGTCCTGAGTATTGTCATAAACATTCCTTCTGAGATAGTAATACCTTCAATAAATCTTGCCTCTTCTTCTGTAATATGTGGAGGGGGCGGGTTGAGGTCTGATCCGGGCATCCGTCTGACCCCGATAATCCTGTCTGCCATAACACCGATAGGCCCCTTTGGGCCTCTGACAATAATTATCTTGGGCCTTTGAGTGACCCTGTTCCGGTTTCTGTCCGTATCCGGGATATTTTCAATATCAGTGATATTCAGTCTTGCCTTCAGGTCCATGATGGGGACCATCTTGCCCCGCAATGAACTTAGTCCCTTTACATACGAGGGAGTTCCGGGCACAGGTGTTATGGCGGGTGGATGGGCTATCTCCTGCACATCCACCAGGTGGAAGGCATATATTTCAGGCCCGAGCTGAAAACAGAGCAGACCAATCGTTGTCTCCGCTGTTTCAACCTGGAGTTCCTCTTCGGCTGCGCCGGATGTCCCGTCAGGGGGAGCAGTCAGGGGCGGACCTTCCGAAAAGTCTTTTTTAGACATGGACCAGGCCCTTGTGCCTGAGCAGGATTTCCTCTGTCAGGGTCTCAACATCTATGACAAGTATGACATTGTGCTTGCCGATTTCCGTAACACCTGCAAACCCCTTTAATCCCTCGAAATATCCACCGAGGGACTTTATAACAATCTCCTGTCCGCCGATAAGTTCGTCAACAAGGAGTCCGACCCTCCGTTCTTCGTAACCGGAAACCACAATATACCGGCTCTCATGATGGTCGCTTTCATGGGGACGGGAACCGGTTTCGAAAAATTCCGATACCGGCATAACCGGCAGCAACTCTCCCCTGAGGTTGTAAACCTTTTTGCCTTCTATGCTCTGGAGGGCATCCCTGCCGACCATCAGGGTCTCGGAGATCGATGACAATGGCAAGGCAAAGGTATTGGAGCCGACCCTTACCAGCAGTGACTTGATAATTGCAAGAGTGATGGGGATGGTAAGAGAGAAGCGTGTATAAATGTCTTTTTCTGTTCTTACATCCACAAACCCGCCTATCGAAGATATCCGGTTTTTAACCACATCCATGCCTACTCCTCTTCCCGACACTTCCGTTACCTTTTCTTTTGTACTGAATCCCGCCCTGAAGATGAGGCCTGTCAATTCTGTATCGTCTATGTCTTTTCCGGCAGTAATGATCCCTTTTTCCAATGCTTTTTTCCGTATCACTTCCGTGTCAATTCCTCTGCCGTCGTCCTCTGTCTCGACTATTACGTTATTGCCACGTTGAAAAGCCTTAACCGTTATAGTTCCCTTTTCCGGCTTGCCCCTCCTCTTTCGCTCTTCAGGGCTCTCTATCCCGTGGTCCATTGCGTTTCTGACAATGTGCATCAGGGGATCCACAATCTCTTCAACGATGAATTTATCCAGCTCGGTTTCCTCACCAAATACCGTCAGATTAACGGGTTTCCCTATTTCCCGGGAGTACCGTTTTACTATCTGTGCAAGGCGTGAAAATATCTGACCGATGGGTACCATCCGAATCTCCAGTACCTGCTGCTGTAATTCAGACAGTCTCCTTTCAAGACTCTGTGATGCCCTGTGGATATCAAAGACAAGCTCTGAGTGTCCGTAGATTCCTGCAAGTTCATGTTCTATTCGTTTAATAGCCCCTTTGGTAAGCGCAAGTTCTCCGATTGTATTGAGTATGCTGTCGAGTTTTTCTATATCCACTCTTACAGTTGTTGAGATGCTCTTTAGTGAGTGCTGTTGTTCCCGGGCGGTTGCCTTTTCAGGCTTACTGCCCGTAATCTGTTCGGGTGCCATGCCAAGGGCGGCTTTCAGGGAATCAGGGTTTTTGTCGGATGCAAAGAGTAGTTTAAATCCAATAGAGTCCGGCGGCATGTCTTCCGAGGTAGGCAGGGTTGATATCAATTCCCCTTCTTTTTTGATTTTTTCTGTAAGTTCAGAGAGTGATTTATCAAAATCATCGAGGGAAAAGACCGCATTTATGATGAATAGCGCCCTGTCCTTTCTTATATTTGCTCTCAGTCTCTGTTCTTCATAATTGGAGAGTACACTGACGATTCCTTCATCGATAATGCCGCTTAATGACTCCTGCTTTTGGCGGCTTGAGGTCTTTTGTCCGAATACCTTTATATCTTCAAGGTATGGTGTTACATCGAAATCATTCCCCTGCTCAGCGTTTTTAAGCAACTCTCTCAGGATGTCAATGTTTTTGAAGAGGAAGCTGATAACCTCACCGGTGACCTCGATATTGCCGAGCCTCAGGCTGTCAAGGATTTCCTCAATGGCATGGCTCATATCTTTTAGTCCTTCAAGCCCGAAGATGCCGGAAATCCCCTTCAGTGTATGTATGGATCGAAAGAGGGCATTTACAGTGTCGGGATTTGCCCCTGTCTCAGCGGATTCCTGAAGTTCGAGGAGATGTCCCTGGGCCTCTTCAAGTAACTCTTCTGCTTCCGAGATAAACTCTTTTTTTGATGAATTCATGAACTTAAAACCAACCGGATCTTCTCCTGAAAGTCTTCAGGTCTGAAGGGTTTTGTAATATAGGCCTCCGCCCCAAGTGCCAATCCCCTCTTTTTGTCCTCTTCCGATCTTTCAGTGCTCACAATAATCATTGGTATGTCTTTATATTGAGGTGTGGTTTTTACGAAGTTAATCAGTTCAATCCCGTTTATATCAGGCATATTTATATCTGTTATTATCAGAGAGAAACCTTCGGTAGGGAGTATTTTGAGGGCCTCAAAACCGGTGCCTGCCTCAAAGACCTGATACTCCTCTCCAAGGTCCTCAATAATTGTTCTCATCATGGAACGGGTGGATTCGGAGTCCTCTACCACAAGTATGTTTTTCACTTCTCACCTCCGTATTTCCGGCCATGGGCCGGCAATAATGCCATCTACAGTAAACGTTTTGTTATACAGTTGTCTGGTTTGAGTGTGAGTGTAAGGAGTTTAAAACAAAAGTCGGGAAAGAGACCCTGCCTCCGGATGCAGGGGATTATATTAGTCATACATTGCCTCACTGTTGTGAAGCTCCTGCCATGCTACTTGTGTAGCGTTCAATTTCCTGCTCAGGAAGCCCGTGGCTTTGCTTAAATAGCTTCACAAGTGAAGTATATCAAGAAAAAATCCATACTGTCAACAAATTCTCATTGCCCGAAATTACCGGGAGGGAAGCGGTTACCCACTGTTCTGTCTCAATTTTTGGGCACTGTCCTGGCAGTTTCGGTAATTGACAACCGACAGTCATGCAATATAAACTATAAAGTAAAGAGGGAGGTAATGATGAAAGGGTCAAGTTTTTTTAGGAGTTTCGGACTGATTTCTCTGCTTCTGGCCATTTTTGTGGCCCTGTCGGGTTGCAGTTCCAGGGATATAACGGTTCAACCTGAAGAAGACCAGACAAGTGTGATCAGGAACCCGGCGATGGGATGGGTGCTGTATGCCGATGCATTTGCTGATTTCCCCCAGGCCGCTGAATACTGGGAAAGCCAGGACCCTTATGCAGGGAGTGCGAGCATCTTTTATGTAAGACTTCCATGGTCCCAGCTTGAACCACAGGAAGGCGTTTATGCATGGGAAAATGACCAGAACTTTAAGGACCTCATTCAGGGTGCGCTGGACAGGGGACTGAAGCTTGCATTTCGCGTCTATGTCGACAGTGAGGGCTCTTACCTGCAGGCAACGCCTGAGTATGTAAAAGATGCCGGGGCAGAAGGGATTGTCAATACAAAAACCGGTCGCTGGGACCCGTATGTTGACGACCCTGTTTTTCAGAAGGAATTCTCCTTGTTCATAGAGGCCTTTGGCAAGGAATACAATGACCCTGCTGTTGTCGATTTCGTTGACGGCAATGGTCTGGGACGCTGGGGGGAGGGGAATCGACTGAAGTTGCAGGGGGGTGATAAAAATGGTGTGCTCCGCTGGATTACCGAAGCGTATGCAACAAACTTCACCCGCGTACTTCTGGGAGTGCAATACAATAAAAGCTCAACCGGGTTTGGCCTGGACAACATTGATGCTGTTGCCCTCGGAGAACATGGATATGTGATACGCAAGGATACCCTCGGTCTTCCATACTGGTTCACAGAGGCCGATAAGGAGAGGATTCGCAGTCACTTTCCCGGGGTTCCCTTTTACGGGGAAAATGTTTATCAGTACCTTCAGACCAAGCAGAGGTGGTCAAAAGATTATGCTACCTTGAGGGCAGCGCTTGAGGCTGTCCTCAATGACGCCTTGTCCCTGCATGCAAACACCCTGGACCTTCGCCTCCCGGAAGACACGGAAGCCTGGTTTGCAGAGGCCCCCGACCTGGTACAGGAGTTTATCGTCAGGGGGGGATACCGTTTGATTCCTGCGAAAATTACCTATCCTGATAGAGTGGAGCAGGGAGGAGAGATAACCATAACACATACCTGGAAAAATACAGGTGTCGGGGTGCTGCCCAATAATAAGCCCCAATGGAATTACAAGTACAAGGTTGCCTTTGCCTTGATCGACCCGGCAACAGGGCAGGTTGTGTTCAGGGCCGTTGACAATGTTGCAGAGCCTTCTGCCTGGATAGAAGGGGGGCAATATTCATACACGCTGAATGCTTCTCTTGATTCCGTGCCGGCAGGGAGTTACAGTTTGGGATGTGCAATCATAGATTCCACCATGGATAACACGCCTGCCGTTAATCTTGCAATCCTGAATGAAAGAACGGATTCCGGCTGGTATATCCTGGGCGATATATCGGTGGATTGACAATACCTCTTTGTTGGTGATAACCGGGAGCAGCCTTAATTCTGCTCCCGGTTGTTAACGTTTTTACCATTGAAAAGCTATATTGGCACTGGCTCCAACCTCTTCTTTTGCAAAATCGTATGCGCCGGCAACATCTAATCTTAAACCAAGGAGTCCCAATCCAAGACCTGCTGTAGCCACAAAGTTTGATCCGCTCTCTGCCACGTTCTTATATCCCCCCGCCCTGATGGTGAAGAGGTCACTTAATATCTTTCCTTTGGTCCCAAGTGCCTGCTCGAATCCAACAGCAACCTGCCGCTCCTTATATCCCGGCGTAAGTGTCTCGTTGGAGGTAACATCTATATCGAGTGCAACAGTTGCTCCCCGCCAGGGCAGAAAGGCAGCGCCCGCCCTGACCTGGGGAGCTATCTTTATATCTCTCCCACTTGCAGAGGAGAATGATGGGCCTGTAAGGTATTTTCCTACGGCTCCCAGCCTTAACCTCTCCGACGGCATCCAGATTACACCAATATCCCCTGTTATCTTCTGGCTGGTGCGTTTGTTATTTTTTACCTCTTCCACGATATTAGTATCGCTGGTATTAAAGGCACGGATAGAGTCAAAGTAGGTGGCGGCATCCATAAGTTTAACAGTGGCTCCAACGTGGAGGGTATCGTTGATAAAACCGTGTGCCAGGCTCAGACTGTATTCAATAGTCTGTAATCCGGTGAGGTCTATTTTTGACGTATTGTTGGCTATGGATTGGGGGTCTAAGAAGGGGAGGGTGGCATTAACATTAACCAGGTCGAGCTTCGGTACAGCATTTGCGTAGCCTATCCCTGTTACACCTATTGCCAGGGCCATACCCTTTATATTGGCACTTACAATAGCCCCTGCCTGTCCATTGATGTCGATTCTGCTACCCTTTTTGTCTAACTTGCGGAGTATATCCACTAACCGGTCTACATCTTCCGTATTGGAATAGAACTCCGGATCCTTAATGCCTCTCCCGTCAAGGACATCGTCAATATCGTTCCACAAGTCTGCAAGGCCACTGTGGTCCTTGACAATAGCCCCGACGTGAGCCCTGATATCCGTTGCCCTGTGCTGGGCACTCAGGCCGGCCGGATTCCAGTATATAGCTGTAGCATCTGATGCAACTGCAACATGAGCTCCCCCCATGCCCAAGGCCCTTGGTCCTAATGTTACAAATTCCGCTGCAAAGGCACTGGTTGTCAGAAGAAGGAAAGAGAGTCCCAATAAAAAAATATGTCTTACACCTGCCATTGCCATACCTCCTTTAAATCCTTCCGTTAATTTAACAAGCAATCCAGTATCACGTAGCCTGTCTGAACCCAACTCATTATACCAGGCACCGTCTAATCCCATGATTACCTCCGTTTTTTGCTTTTAGTTGATTTTAAAAAATATCAGGATAGGACAGGATGTCCCATTCTTTGATATGAATTCTCAGGTTTCAAGGTGGTTTCTTAAGCATGTTCCCCTTTTATCAGGATTGAGAAAGGTATTGCAGCATCTATGAATTACTCGCAACTATCATCACGAGAGTTTCACAATGAAACCATCTACTCTATAATATCCCATAAGTAAAGAATAATCAAGCTGGTCAAGGAGTATTATCAAGGACTATTTGGGTGGATTTATAAAAAAGGGCAGCCAGGGAGGTGGGCGCCTGGCTGCCAAGGGGAGGAAGTAACGGAAAGAGAATATGCCGGTATCACTCTATTAAAGAGTTTTGTTACAGTGAGGCTTAACGTACCGTTATTAAAAAAATTACCCTTAGTTCTGTTTTTAGGATAGCTGAAGACTTTGAAAAAAGGATGAAGAAAATATGAATAAATAGTGAAGATTTGTTTCGATATGGGGGAAGGTTGTATATATATAGAAATGTTGTTAATATGGGGTTGCATTTATATGTGAATAAGTAGCAGAATATTTTAACACACACAACAAGGAGGGATTATGAAAAAGCGAAGGGGAAATCAATCTGACAAGAAATCGTTTGTCAAGGAGTCAAAGGAGACAAGGAGCACTTCCGGTAACCCTGGGTTTGAGTCTATCTCCAGCAAACCTGTATCCGGCAAACCTGTATCCGGTAACCCAGTTTCCAGTAAGCCTGCTGTCGGTAAACCAGTTTCCAGTAAACCTGTCGCCAGTAAGCCTGTCGCCGGTAAACCTGTGAAGAGTTTGGAAGTTGCAGGGATCAAGAAACAGTATCTCAAAAGTCGTGCTGCCTGCAAGGTCACCTTCAAGCTGCCGAAAGAGGCGGCTC
>BTTF01000028.1:0-24143 GCA_036244995.1 bacterium
CTTTTCTTGATTTCTAAGTGCTTACTATGTTTGATACACTCGTAATAAATCAGGCTACAAATATCATCTCAAATCTAAGACGATATAAGATGAGCCAGATATTTTCTGGATTTTCATTGCAGCTGACAAAAATTGTTCTTTGAAATTACAAAAAAAAATTTTAGAAAGTTGTTTTTGCTATAATACCCGACAAGGAGTTACTTTGGATCTCTTAAAAGTAGTTTTCCCTACATCCGGAATTGAAACCTATATCTTTATACCACCTCTTGTCTCATTTCTGATATCCTTTTTTACTTCCATGGCCGGCATCTCCGGGGCCTTTCTGATATTGCCCCTTCAGATGAGTATGTTCGGGTTTACCACCCCATCCGTCAGTTCAACCAACTTTCTCTATAATGTCGTGGGCACGCCGGGAGGGGTATTCAGATACTTGAGGGAAGGGAGAATGTCCTGGCCCCTGGCCGGCTGCATTATAGCCGGCACATTACCCGGCGTGCTGGCCGGATATTATGTAAGGGTAAAATATCTCCCCGACCCTCAAACTTTCAAGTTTTTTGTAGGGGTTGTCCTCTTATACGTCGGGGTACGGCTCTTCAGGGATGTTAAACAGAAAAGGTCAAACGGGGAAGGGATGGTTCAACGCCTGCAGGAGCTGAATCTTCCTGAAAATACCTTCAGAATCTCTAACGTATCATACGGCCTGAGCAGGATAGAGTATGACTTTATGGGTAAAAAAGTATCCTTCAGCGTACCTGCCATGTTTGCCCTGTCACTGGTGGTCGGGGTTATTGGCGGAATATACGGGATTGGCGGAGGTGCCATAATTGCACCCTTCTGCATAACCTTCTTCAGGCTTCCTGTTTATACGGTGGCAGGCGCAACATTGATGGGGACATTTGTCACATCAATCTCGGGGGTGGCAATCTACAGTTTAATTCCGTTAAACCATGGCTTGACGGCCCCTCCTGACTGGCCTCTGGGCCTGTTGTTTGGACTCGGGGGATTCTTTGGCATGTATTTAGGTGCAAAGACTCAGAAGTATATACCCGGAAAGGTCATAAAACTGATACTTGCGTTGATCATTGTCTCTGTCTCTGCAAAATATGTATGGCAGTTCATAGCGGGATAAAGCTGATAAAAGAGGACTGTGAAGTTGCAGGGTGAACTGAAAGAAATGATTGCTGATTTCATGCAAAAGGGATTTCTGGAAAACATGATCGACATGTTCAAACACGATACATCGCTCTATTCAATCACAGGAGACCTGCTGAGGGATGAAAGGGGGGTTGCCGCACTCCTTTGAGGAATTGCAAAAGGAAAGGCCACTGGAGGCAAGACTTGCACTTACCTCACTGTTGCCTTTACTCAGGGACAATAATCCTGCCGTAAGGGGAGATGCCGCATACCTGATTGCAACCGTCGGTGGCAGAGAAGGGCTTGGGTTCAGGTACTACTCTTCCCGTAACCCCTGGTAATATCGTCTCCCATTGCATGTAGCAGCCCTGCCTCAGCCCTCTTTACGGAATAAACGGCACTCCAGTAATTTGTCTCTGCCCTGCTCATCAGTGTTACAGCGTCTATGACATCCGTTGCCGTTCCTACGCCTTCATGATAGCGAATCCTCTGGAGCCTCAGGTTCTCTTCTGCCTGCGCCACTGCCTCACCGGTCACCTCCACCTTTTTACCGGCACTCCGGAGTTGAAGATACGCCTTCTTCACCTCAAGCATTATGCCGTCACGGAGTTTTTCTTCCGTCAGAGTGAGACTTCTGAGTTCTGCTCCGGCCTTCCTTATCCTTGCCCTGGTTGCACCGCCGGAAAAGAGGTTTACCTTTACCCCCGCCAGAAAAGACCAGTTACCCTCATGGACCATGTAACCGTTCTCCTGGTATTCGTATCCACCGGAGACATATATATCCGGATAAAACCTTGCCTTCGTTGCCTTCAACTCTTCTTTTTTTGCCCTGATCCTTGTCTGAATCCCTTTAAGTTCAGGTCTTAAGCGTACGGCAGTCTCCCATGCAGCGTCAAGGGTTATCTCTGTATAGGGTTTTACGCTAATCTCCTCTGGATTGACCTCTTCGTTCAGGGGCCTCACGAGCAGGCTGTTAATCCGGGATGCCCTCATTGCCCGGAGATTCTTTGTGGTAAGGAGCTTCTGCCTCGCATCAGAGAGCATAACCTCTGCCTGAAGGAGGTCGTTTTTTGTAATAAGTCCCTCTGCATACATTGCCCTGGTGTCATTCAGATGTGCCTCAAACCGTTTGACCTCATTTTGGGCCACTGTCAGGAACTTCTCTGTCTCAAGGAGGTCAAGATAGGCAAGTGTAAAATTAAGGGCAACGAGGTTTCTCACCCTGAGTGTGTCCAGCTTTTTTTCCTTTAATCCAAGCCTGGATACCCTTAGCATCGAATAGCTACCGCCAAAGTCATATACCAACTGATTTACCTTGAACCCGTACGTGAGGAAGTCTTTCTCCGAGACAGGGACAGACTCAAAAGGCCCGAAAACTGCCTCCGGCTGATAACTGAGCCATGTCTGATGTGCATAGAGGTCCACCTGCGGCAGCAGTGGAGACCTTGCCAGTTGCACTCCTTCCCTTACCACATCCTCTTCCGCCTCGGATATCTTTATATCCCTGCCCTGCTCGGTAACTATTTTAAGTCCCTCTTCAAGGGTAAGGGCCAAGGCATTCGATGGCAGCACAAATAGAAAAAAGGCATGCACAAGAAACAAGAGCGGCAGGACTGTACCGGATAACCGTTTGCAGCTATTGATACCGTAGAAGATCACAACACTCCAAAGTTGCTTGTGTATCGGTTAACAAAATCTTCGTATGTATAGCAATGCTCCTGTGTGCCGTATTTCTCTATCGCATACACTGCCGAAACAGCCCCCATTTTAACTGTAGTCTCTATATCCTTACCCATAACAAGCCCTTTTATCAGTCCTGCCCTGCATGCATCACCCGCACCCGTAGGGTCTACAACCCCGGAAACCTTTGCCGGAGGTATATTGATATCCCCATCAGAAGTACTGATAAGAGCGCCTTTTTCGCCGAGGGTTGTAACTATGGTATTTGTAAGCCCTGAAAGCCCCTTTTTATCCAGTCCGGTCAGCTTCATAATCATCTCAAGTTCGTAATCATTGGAGATAAGTATCGCTGAACCATCAATCCACTCCCTGAGGGCATCCCCTTTCCAGGCAGTAAGCGACTGTCCGGGGTCGCAGATATAATCAATGCCCCCGTCACTGCAAGCCTTTGCATACTCGATCATGTCCTGAAGGTTTCCGGGCGCTATCAGGGCAATAGAGTCTCCTGCACCGGCGCTATTGAACTTATACCCGGAGGGATATTTCATTGCACCCGGATTGAACCCCGTTATCTGGTTGTCGGATTTGTCGGTTGTTATATATGCACCGGCAGTAAACTCATCATTGATTATCTTTATCCCCTCAACGGAAATCCCGTTCTTCTTCAGCCAATCGAAATATCTTCCATGGTCTTTCCCTATGGTTGCAAGTATGACAGGACTCTCGTCAAGCAGACTCAACGAATATGCTACATTGCCGGCAGTGCCTCCGAATTTTTCCACCAACCCGTTAACAGTAAAACAGACATTCAGGATATGTATCTTGTCCGGTAAAATATGATCTGAAAACTTACCGGGGAAATCCATTATCCTGTCATATGCCATCGAACCTGAAACATAAATATTCATATCTCTTTTTTTCTCCTTCGGATTTATTATATCCCGTTTATTTTATATCCCAGCCCCTGCGTCTTGTGTTTCTCTTTCCTTCGTTCAGCGCTGGTTTTGGGTTTTACTCAATACACCATACATTAATTCATGGGTTCATCATGCCTGGTATTTTATATCACCAGATTCTTTTTTTCAAGGTTTAAGGGGTTTATTTACTGCAAAGTATTATTATAGTATAATATAAGAATATTATTATATATCAAAATCCCTGAATCTCTAAACAGAAATCTCCGGCCTTTGGTTGGAGAGATTGACTCTTTAAGGAGGAAAACTCAATGAGTTGGATCCGTACGATAGCAGAAGAAGATGCAGATGGTTTATTGGCAGAAATCTACGAAGAGACTCGCGCAAAAGCAGGGCGCGTAGTTAACCTGGTAAAAGTCCAGAGCCTCCGCCCGGAGACCATGGCAATCGGGAAGAAGCTTTACCGTCACATGATGGACAGCCCCGGAGGTCTAAGCAAACTGCAGCGGGTACTGATCGCTACAGTAGTGTCAAAGCTCAATGGCTGCTTTTACTGAATGGAAAGCCATGAGTCCGATCTCCGTGAAGAGATCAGAGACGATGCCGAGGTATCGAGAATTCAGGAGGATTACCGCCAGGCCAACCTTGATCCAGCCACCAGAAAACTGCTCGACTTTGCAGCCAAACTGACGCTGGCCCCTAAAGAAATAAGCAGAACGGATGTTGAAGTTTTGCGTGCAACCGGATTTGCCGACGAAGACATAATTGACGCAGTACAACTCATTGGTTATTTCAACTACACCAACCGTGTTATGGATAGTCTGGGAATAGATCCCGAACCCGGGATGAGATACAAACCGGAATAAAACAGGCATACCCCCATCTACTCCCTCCTGTTTGTGTGCAATGCACAGGCGCGCATCAGGAGGGGATAAAAAAATACTCAAATTCAGGTATTATACTTTAATGAATTATGCAGGGGCAGCGGTTCGTACAGACGGGATTCTCAGTAATTGTTGATAGCTTATGACACGGGAAACAGACCTGACAGAGAGATTCAGGAAATTATTTGTAAAGGCAGATATTTTATTTCATATATTTGCTGCAGTACTGTTGCTTATTGCATGCGGCTTTATGTTCTACTACGCATTGCTCAATATTATTCACCCATCTCGAGACTCCATAATACACCTTGTAAATGACGTGCTTTTAGCATTGATAATTCTTGAACTACTCTGGACTGTCATCAGGTTCCTGAAGAAACAGAAATTCCTGCTGGGCCCCTTCCTTTCCATCGGAATGATAGCTGCGGTAAGAAGGATTCTTTTGATAGAGGCCCAGACCTCCACCATGGAGCATGTGCCTGTTGAAAAACTCTACGAGATGGGGTTAAGCGCCGTTGTTATCTTAATCTTAATGATTGCATACTACTTGTCCGTTAAGGCACAGCAAATAGAGCAACTATGACAAGGAAGGAGGAGTGGTAAATGGCAGAAGCACATTCTTTTGACATTGTATGCGTAGTGGATATGCAGGAAGTGGACAACGCCGTGAATCAGGCAATGAAAGAAATAGGTCAGAGGTTTGATTTTAAAGGGAGTAAAAGCAATATAAATATTGACAAGGATAAGGGCGTTGTTACGGTTATTTCTGATGATGAACAGAAGATTAAAAGCGTTATCGATATTCTGCAGTCAAAGCTTGTCAGGAGAGGGATTTCCCTCAAGGCCCTGAGCTATGGCAAAGTGGAGCCGGCAGCCGGGGATACAGTCAAGCAGGTAATAACCCTTCAGCAGGGAATCCCTCAGGATAAGGCAAAGGAGATAGTAAAGTTTATAAAAAACACCAAGATTAAGGTGACCTCTGAGATTCAGAAAGAACAGGTTCGTGTTAAAGGAAAAAAGATAGACGACCTTCAGGCCATTATGTCCAGGGTCAAAGAAAAGGATTTCGGGATACACCTGCAGTTTACAAACTACAGGTAATAAAATAGCCTGTCAAAGGTCTACACAACTTCAGCGCAAACCTTATTTCCTGCTTCCATGAAAATATAACCGGCGGACAGTAGGCACACGCTTTCCGGAGGGTCCCTGCCGAGCCATGTTTTTAGGTGTTAATAGTTTGGTCGGCGTTGCGGGCGCTCTCCTCGAGGTTTTGCCTGATTAACCTTTATATTACGTCCCTTTAGTTCGGTTCCGTCCAGGGCTTTAATTGCCTCATCTGCTTCCGAATCGTTAGTCATTTCTACAAATCCGAACCCCTTTGACTGTCCTGAAAACTTATCCGTTATAATGTTAACAGTGCTTACTTCTCCAAACTCTGAAAAAAGCTCCTTCAACTCATCCTCGGTTACATTGTAAGGCAGATTCCCAACATAAATATTCATGATATCCTTCCCTCAAAAAATGTGCGTTAAAGGAGATTGCGCCATCAAAATAACCATACGCACAAATTAGTCGACAGCGTTCAGCCAACCATTGGCCGGTTAATAAAGCACCTTATATTTATTATAATTGCATTTAATGACAACATTATATCCTATGGCACCCCGGTTGTCAAGCACACGGCACACTTTCGGACAGGGTTTTTATTTGTGTTGCACAAATGCATCAATTGCAATTCACGTGCCGTACTCCTATGTAGCAGGGAGCATGTCTTAACAAGGATGAACCTGCTTGTGAGATATGCTATGCTTATTAGCCTGGCAAACAAATACTGAGTTCTTTTGCCGGCTGAGTGGTTAGCTTTGCTGACAAATATGTCTCCCTGAAGAGTTGCCAGGATAATAATTACTCTGAATTCATGCCGCAAGTCATTGGCACTTGACTTTTCCGAACAAAAGATGCCATCCTTAGACAGGAATAATAATTAAGAGCATTCAGAAACAAGGAAGTTTCAGGAGTTTTTGTCACAAGTAGGGCCACAAAGACTTTGTGCTTTGTGGCCTTTTTTATTAAGAACTGGATTCCTCAGGGATTTGGTTTATTAAGCACTAAGTAAGGAGGTAAATCTGTATGGCAAACGGAACTGTAAAATGGTTCAACGAGTCCAAGGGGTTTGGTTTCATAACCCAGGATGATGGTGCCGATGTTTTTGCGCACTATTCCGAGATTCAGGGCGATGGTTTTAAGAGCCTGGCCGAAGGCGACGTAGTAAGCTTTGATGTCGTTGAAGGCGATAAGGGCCCTAAGGCAACAAACATCGAAAAGCTGTAAATCCGGGAAGCAGGCCCTGGGTAACGGGGCCTGCTTTTTCAATAGGCCGCTAAATCTTCTTGCTTCTCGATTTTTGAACACTCTTTGGTATTCAGGTTGTTGAATTTCCACTTTAATAACCGCTGTTCAGTAAATTGCTGTTTAGTAAATTACTGCACAGAAAATTAATTAATTAATTCAGGTGAGGCAACTATGGTAATGCGTTCTCCCATGTACAAGAACAATAAGCGAAAAAAAGAATTGTCACGACAGAAAAAACAGGAAGAGAAAAGGCTGAGACGCCAGAATAGCGCCAAGGATACTCCTCAGGAAGCTGAAGGCCCGGAGACGACAAAGACCGAGCCGGAATCATCTAAAGAGACACCTGAAGTAACCGGTAACACAGAGGATTAAACGGCTTTGTAGTAACAATAATAACTTTCATGTCGGTATTTTAAAGGATTAAAAGAGAAAAACATGACAAATAATTACACAGCGGGCGGAAATATTGAGGCATGGTGTACAAAGTGCAAGCTGGAACTGAGCCATACAATTGTTGCCATGGTCGCTAACTCCCCCAAAAGGGTTAAATGTAATACCTGTGATTCACTACACAACTTCCGCGCTAAACCATCTGAAAAAAGGCGGATAAAGTCAAAGAAAACCCTCCAAAAAGTAAAAACTCCGGAAATAGACTACAACGAGTGTATATCCCGATTAACAGATAGTGAGCTTTCCAATGCCAAAAAATACAGGACAGAAGGAAGTTTCGAAAAAAATGAGATAATAAACCATTCCAGGTTTGGAATCGGCATAGTTTCATCTGTAATTCAGGTCAACAAAATAGAAATTCTCTTTGAGGACGGCCCCAAGTTGCTCGTCCAAAACAAGGAATCAGGTCCTGGAGTTTAGCTTTTCAGCTACAGCCTGATTAACCTCAGAAAATACCCTGTTCATCCGAAAAGCTCCTTAACCTTCTGCCCTATATCCTCTGCCTTCATGAAGGCTGTACCAACCAGCAGTGCATCCACGCGGGTTTTTGCAAGAAAATCCACATCCTCCCGTCTCTCTATCCCGCTCTCGCTTACCACGGTCTTTCCCTCAGGAATATCCTTTAAAAGCTCCAGGGTTGTATTGAGGTTAATCTCAAGAGTCCTGAGGTCACGGTTGTTTATGCCGATGACCGGGACATCAATAAGAAGGGCAGTGTCAAGCTCTTTCCAGTGATGAACCTCGAAGAGGACCGAAAGGCCAAGCTCTCCGGCAAGGTGAAAGAGTTCTTCAGCCTGTGACCTGCCCAGCATTGCAGCTATAAGCAGGATGGCGTCAGCTCCGTAGGTCCTGGCCTCATAAACCTGATATTCATCAAAGATAAAATCCTTCCTGAGCACCGGCAGTCCGGCAGACTCTTTCACCAGAGGGATATAATCAATACTGCCTTGAAAAAAATCCTCCTCAGTAATGACCGATATGGCAGAGGCCCCACTCTCTTCATAGACAGCGGCAATTCCTGCCGGGTCGAAATCCTCCCGTATCAGGCCCTTTGAGGGCGATGCCTTTTTTATCTCGGCAATAAGCCGTAACTTTTCCCCTTTGGGTCTCCTGATGGCTGATGAGAACCCCCGAGGGGTAGGGGCATCAAGTGCCCTTGTCCTGATCTCAACAAGCGAGGTCTTTGCCTTGCACTCGTCAAGTCTTACCTTCTTTTTCTCGATAATCCCGTCAAGTATGCTCATAAACCTCTCCTTTCCTGTCAGGTTTCAATAACTGAATATCCCTTTAAAACAACCTCTGTATCTCTGTGTTCCGAATCATTATTATACAATAAACCGGCAAAGCCCTTGAGGAGCACAAAAGAAGACCCTGGATTCAGCGAAAAAGCCCCATCAGGAAAAGATATGTTCAAGACTTCATTGAAAAATATTTGTAGAATTTGACCGAAAATACTGTTAAACTTATTCATGGGAGAAATTCCCATAGACGGGTTTTTAAGACGAGGGTCTCAACTGCATCAACAGGAGGGGGTTATGAACATACTGAAAACGGTTTTCAGAACCGGCATGGTTATTATGGTTGCGGTAACCTTATTTTCATTTGGATGCTCTGTTGATGGAGCCTCGCTTTTCCAGAAGGAAGGGTGCATTAACTGCCACAGATTTAAAGGGGCGGGCGGAAGTATATGTCCGGACCTGACGGATGTTACCAGGAAGAGGAGTGATAAGTGGATAAGACAGCAGATTAAAGACTCCGGTGTAAACTATCCGAATTCTACAATGCCGGGGTTCGGGCATCTGTCGGAGAAAGAGATTCAGGCATTAATAGATTACTTAAAGAGCTGAAAAGGTAAAATCTTGAGAGGTATTCAGATATGCCGAAAGTTATATGGATAACAGGCCTGCCCGGAAGCGGCAAGAGTACGGTGGCTGAGGCCTTCAGAAAGAGACATCCGGAGTTTGTAATACTGAGGATGGATGAACTGAGAAAGATAGTCACCCCCAGGCCTGCCTATTCAGAGACCGAGAGGGAACTGGTGTACCGCTGCATTGTCTATACTGCGAAGACCCTTGCGGGGCTTGGGCATGATGTTATTATTGACGCCACCGGAAATATGCGGAGGTGGCGAGAGCTTGCAAGGGAGGTAATACCTGACTTTGCCGAGGTCTACCTGAAGTGTTCCATCTCGGAATGCAGGCGGAGGGAGAGGCTCAGAAGAGAGACCCATGCTGCACCAAGGGCTATATATAAAAAGGGGGAAAAGGGTTGGCCTGTCCCTGGTGTGACAGTACCCTATGAAGAGCCATTAAACCCTGAGGTGTTTATTGATACAGAGGTTACAGACATTGAGGGGGCGGTTCGGATTATGGAAACAGCCCTTAAATACCGCTGAATCTTATAGTGCCGAGCCCTTTCAGTTCAACAAGAAAGAGGATACTGTAATCATCCGGTCTTTTGTTGAATGCTATGTTTATCCCCCAGCACTGGGCTGAGTAGTTTGCACTGAGCTTCAGATCTTCAAGCCCACCCCCTTTGGCATCGTACCACAGGGCGGAATTTAGTGCCAGCCTGCTCGTTACAGGCAGGGATATCCCCCCTCTGTAAAAGAGAATATCATCGTTTTTTGAGTACCTCTGTCCAAATGAAAATCCCACCCTGCCTGCCTTTAAAGAGGCGCTGTAGTTGATCTGCTCAAAAACACCGGAATTCGGGTTGTAAGAGGTGTCCAACTTGAGATTAAGGGGGTGGAACAAGGCAGCTTCAAGCCTTATCAGGCCAAATGGGTTGTCTGCTGCGAGGATGTCGTATAAGCCGGTCAGCCGCACAGAGGCTATCTGGCCGTTCCTGCCAAAGAGGTAATTCCTGAAGCCAAAGTCAACCGCAGAAACCCTGCGATAGAGTTCTGTGCTGTCAAGCAGGGGAATATTGTTTTCAATGGGGGGGATAAACCTGTAGCTGATCTCAGGTTCAATAATATGGGTAAAGGCATGGTATTTTTTCCTGAGCCTTGTGTGGAGCCTTATGCTGTAGTCAAATGCCCCACGGCTTATGCTGTCGGGAAAATCATCTGAGTTGCTGATATTGTAAAGGGTTTCTCTCAGGCCAATGACCTGGCTTAGCTGTATGGAATCACCCATGGAATGGTATATCCTGGGATAGATATCAAACCGCTGAACCCTGAGGAGTTTTTTTGAATAAAAATTACTGTATGATGTTTTTAGTGAGAGGTATAATGGCCCCTTTTTCGAGGGATAGAGGGAAATGCCGGCTTCCGGAACCTTTTGCATAACATCTTCAGAAGATTCCTTTAGATCCTGCCAGGCCCTTCCAAGGAGATAGGCCCTTCCCTTTTTGAAGGGATAAAATACCTCTGCAGTGGATTCGAGAAACCTGCGAGTCCTCACCTGCACCAGTTGACTGTATTCCTGATAGAAACTCCTGTCATTAACGTAATGTATATTCATGAAACCGGAGAGCCTGTCCTTCCTGAAAAGCGTGTGCTTTCCCTTGAACTCAAAGAAATCCTTTCCCAGCATCCTGTCCCTCAGGTGATAGAGCCACCATTGTCCGGCCCCGGCCTTTTTCTCAATATAACGGTATTCAAGCCCCTCGCCAATGCCCCTCCTGGTATATAAGTCAAAGTAGAGAGTTGCATCCCTGTTGTCAGCGAGTGCCAGGAACAGGGGCTGGCGAAAGTAAAAACCCTTGTCGCTTCTGAACCCCGGCTCAGGCACGAGGAGACCGGTCTTTCGTTCAGTATAAATAGGTGCCCACAGAATTGGACTGTACAGGACCGGAAGACCTTTTATCCTGAAGAGCACATTTTTTGCCTTCAGCCTGTCGCCAATCCTGACATCGGTCTTTTTGGAGCTGAAACACCACGCAGGCAGAGGCGCATCGCACGTTGTAAATGTGGCCTTTCTTATGACGTAATTCTTCTCATCAAGCCGCTCGATCTCTTCAGCCCTGACATGATAATTGTCCTTCTTGAAAAACAGGCGTGCATTGTAGATAATGCCCTTCTTCGTACTCAGGTTCATCTTGAGAGTCTTCGCCTCTATAATGACCCACTTGTCCTCATACCTCACATTCCCTGTGGCCCTGGCCTCTCCGGTCTTCTCCCTGTAGTCTGTTTCTTCAGCCTGAAGAAGGGCATCCAGCCTCCTTATCCGCACATTCCCCTTCAGGTGATAGACCTGCTGAGCTGCGTCGTATGTCAGGAATTCTGCCTCAATGGAAGTTTCCACTTCTTCAGCGCTGCAAAGGGCAGGGAAGAGGAAGAAGCCCATCAGTAATAATATAATTGCAAACTGTAGGTTTTTCATGTAGTTCGTTTATTGAAGGGGTCAGGTCTCAACATTCAACATAACTGTCCGCTTCTATACCTCTGCGAGAAAGGGGCATAGAACTTATGTTGAATGTTGAGACCTGACCCCTATCTATGCTCCCTTAATTTAGCAAAAACGGCCTTCTCTCCCATTACCTCCCGTACCTCCCCGACAGTATAGAAGGAGCCCGTTACAACAACGAGATCGCCTCTGTGATAAAGCCTGCCGGCAAGCTCAATGGCTTTTTTTATGTTAGGTGTAGAATAAAAAAGGGGGTCAGGTCTCAACATTTGACATAACTGTCCATTTTTTGCCTCTACAGGCGAGGGATTAGGAGTTATGTTGAATGTTGAGACCTGACCCCTTGCTATTTTGAGCAGTGTCTCCGGTTTTTCGGATCTTCCGTATGAGGGGGAGGTAAATATGACTGTGCGGGCAAGTGGCAGGAGGGGGCTGAGAATCTCTTTTATATCCTTATCAGCCATTGCCCCGAAGATGAGTATCAGGTCGTCATAATTCCCTGTCCTGCATGATGACAGATATACATTGCTCAGGGTTTCCGATAGTGCATGGGCTGCTTCGGGGTTGTGTGCGCCGTCCAGCAGTACCGGCATTCCCTTAAAATCGACAAGTTCGCACCTCCCCGGCCAGTATGTGCCTGAAAGTCCGGAACGGATTATCCCCGGAATATTATTAACAGGGGTTTTGTTTGATTGCAGGACTATTTCCGCTGTCTTGACTGCAACAGCCCCGTTTATTGCCTGGCAGGAACCTGTGAGGGGGGTGAAGAGACTCTTTATTTCAGTTGCGGGTTGCGGGTTGCGGGTTGCAGATTGAGAGTTTAGCCTGAAACTAATATAGTCAAACCTTACCCCCTCTTTTGTCATCTCCTGTATCTCTGCCCTAAAATCATCACCATATTTATAGACAGGTGCATTCTTCTCTCTTGCTGCTTTCAGGATAGTATTCAGGGCATCCCCTGCCTGGGGTGCAAGCACAAGGGGGATTCCCTCCTTTATAATACCCGCCTTCTCAAAGGCAATCTCTTTAAGGGTCTCACCAAGGAAGTCCCGGTGGTCCAGCCCAACAGGGGTTATGACCGTAATATCAGGGCTTATCACATTTGTGGCATCAAACCTGCCACCCATGCCTGTCTCGACTACAGCCCACTCCACCCCCTGCTCCCTAAAGTAAACTAATGCCATGGCAGTAACGAATTCAAAGAAGGTTGGGGTTAAATCCCCCGCACTCTCTATCTGTTCCCTGATATCACCGGCAAGTCTCAGGACGTCCTCTTCACTGATCCTTTTGCCATCAATCTGTATCCTTTCAGTAAAGCTCACAAGGTGCGGAGATGTGAAAGTCCCTGTTCTGATACCTGCCGCTTTCAGCACAGAGGCGGCCATGGAGACTGTTGAGCCCTTACCGTTTGTGCCGGCAACATGAATAGTGTGGTAGGCCCTTTGAGGGTTACCTGTAAGGGAGATGAGCTTTTCCGTATTTTCAAGTCCTAACTTTATCCCGTGATGTCTGAGGCCGTAAAGATAGTCGAGGGTCTCTCTGTAGCTCATTTTAGAAGGGTAAGAATCCTGAAAATAGTCTCTCTCAAGTCCTTCCTGCTGACGATCATATCTATAAGTCCATGATCCAGGAGGAACTCCGCCCTTTGAAAGTCCGGGGGCAACTGCTGTTTTATTGTCTGCTCAATAACCCTGGGACCGGCAAAACCGATGAGGCTCCTTGGTTCAGCGATAATGATATCTCCAAGCATTGCAAAACTCGCGCTTACACCGCCAAAAGTTGGGTCTGTGAGTACCGATATGTATGGCACTCCCCTGTCTTTAAGCCTGCCGATGGCTGCTGAGACCTTTGCCATCTGCATCAACGAAAACATCCCTTCCTGCATCCTGGCACCACCTGAGGCAGAGACTACAATAAGGGGCATCTGTTTTGCAAGGGCAAGCTCTGCCGTCCTTGTCACCTTCTCGCCTACAACCGAGCCCATGCTGCCACCCATAAAGGAGAAGTCCATAATAGCAATTGCAACAGGGGTCCCCTTTATCTGCGTCTCTCCACTAATAATTGCATCACTAAGCCCACTCTTTTTCCGGTTTTTTGCCAGCCTTTCACTATAGGGAATAGTGTCATTAAACCTCAGAGGGTCTGAGGAGACAAGGCCAGAGTCCATCTCCTGAAAAGAGCCGCTGTCTATAAGGAGTTTTAACCGCTCCATTGCGCATATACGAAAATGGTAGTTGCACTTGGGACACACCTTGAGGTTTCTTTCAACCTCCTTGCGGTATATAATCTCTTTGCAGTTGTCGCATTTTACCCAGAGCCCTTCGGGAATCTTTACCTTCCGG
This sequence comes from bacterium, assembly GCA_036244995.1. GTDB lineage: Bacteria > Nitrospirota > Thermodesulfovibrionia > Thermodesulfovibrionales > JdFR-85 > BMS3Bbin07. The sequence goes on from BTTF01000028.1 coordinate 14,109, forward strand.
TCCGCCTTCTCTTCTTTTGTTCTTTTAAACCACGCCATAACAAGTTTATACGTTATATGTTATACGATAATAACGGATAACGGTCTTCTATATCACCCTTCTCAGTGACTTCAGATAGCTCTTCAGCCCCTTTTCATCTTCGTTGATCATCTTTACAATGGAGCTGCCAATAATTACACCATCCGCAATCTCCGCAACTGCCTCTGCATCCTCGGGCCTCTTCACCCCAAAGCCGACGGCAACAGGCTTTCCGGATACGGACTTAATTTTTTTAATCATCTTTCTCATGGCTTTATCTATAGTAATACCGGCGCCTGTAATGCCTGTTATCGAGACGTAATATATAAAGCCGGTTGATTCACGGCTGATCAGACTTATCCTTTTATCGGTTGAGGTTGGAGCAAGCAGGAATATGGTTGAAATATCCCTGGTCCGTGCAAGTCTGATGAGGTCTTTGGCCTCATCAGGTGGCAGGTCAGGCACTATCAGCCCGTCAACTCCTGAACCGGATGCATCGTCTATAAAGGATTCAAGTCCATATTTGAAGACAGGATTAAAGTAAGTCATAAGGACTATGGGAACAGATGTCTTTTCCCTGACCCTCCTGACAGCCCCGAGAACCTTCCTGAGCGTTACCCCCCGCTTGATTGCCCGTTCAGCAGCCATCTGTATGGTGGGCCCGTCTGCAAGCGGGTCGGAAAATGGAACCCCGAGCTCTATAATGTCAGCGCCACACTCCTCGAGCAAAAGCACAAGATCTTCCGTCTTTTTCAGTGATGGATCCCCTGTCATTATATAGGGGATAAATGCTTTTTTGCCACGCTGCCTTAAATCATCAAAAAGACTCTCTATCCTGCCCATGACCCATTTTCTCCTTGTACTTATATAAGGACCACCTCTGGAAAAATCCTGCCCGATGTTTTACATATAAAAAATATTATAGCACAGTTTCCCGATATTTGACTTTTCCGGCAAGGGTTGACTATTTTATCTAATTGCTTCATTAAAGGGGGCTTTGGCGGGTTCAAATGCAGAGGTTTTTTATGAATTCCGTACTATTGAAAAAGGGGGGATGAAAATGATCGAGAATCTCACTTCCAAGGGGCTTTCCATTGAATCGGAGAGTTTTCAGGTCATAAAGGGGCTTTTGAAAGGCAGGAGTTTTTCAGCAGAGGAACTCCTGGTAGTTATGCGCGTTATCCATGCCACGGGAGATCCCCGGTATGAAGAGCTCATGGAGTTTCATCCCGGTGCAATAGAGGCTGCTCTGAAGGCCATAAAAGAGGGCAGGGACATCCTTGTTGATGTTAAGATGGTGGAGTCAGGGGTCAGCAGGAAGATACTGGAGGAGTTTGGGGGGAAGACCATCTGTCTGATATCAGACAGTGATGTAATTGAGACTGCAAAGGCTGAAGGCAAGACAAGGGCAGAGGTAGCGATGGAGAAGGCGGTGGAATCAGGGCGCGGGATTGGTATTGTTGCCATTGGGAATGCACCAACAGCACTTATGAAGATAATGGAGATGGTTGACAACGGTCTTTTCAAACCGGACCTCATAATAGGCGTACCTGTCGGCTTTATTATGGCGGAAGAGTCCAAGGCCGAACTTATGAAGAAGGATTATCCCTTTATCAGCTGCAGAGGCAGAAAAGGTGGAAGTTCAGTGGCTGTAGCGGCGCTCAATGCCCTTTTGAGGATAGCCCGGAGCAATACCACAGCTTAAAATCCTAACCCCTCCTTATGCAAGTCACCAATTCACTCCCAATTCCATATTGACAACAATATAACCAATCTGTTTAAATAAAAACCGTCAGTGTATGAACTTTTCTTCGCTGGCACAGATGGATGTGAGGAAGAGGGGTGAAAATCCCCCGCTGCCCCGCAGCCGTGAAGGGAACGAAAACCCGTACAGAAGGCACTCAAAAATGCCTCTTGTAAAAACCACTGGGATAACAGATTGAACGGTTCAGACTGTTCAAATGGTTTCCCGGGAAGGCGGGTAAGTAGGAAAGAGAGTCGGTTTAACGCGTAACTCGCAATACGAAATGCGCAGCAAACTGTCTCATTGCCCTGAGCCGGAACACCTGTCCATCTGCAAATACCTCGCGGGAGGTGAGCATATGAAGATGGTTTTATCCGCTTTTGGTGTCTTTCCCCATAATCCCCCATAGTCAAACTGTCTGCTCTTTACTTTAATTTAGGGTTAGTGATGGACAGTCCTGTAAATCTATGGAGGAAAGTATGCAAAACAGGTCCCTCTCAGTCTGTTGTATATTGATCTGCACACTCGTTTTACTCACATTACTCATTGTCTCTTCTCCTGCCTATGCAGGTGGAACAGAGGCATTGCTGAACCTGTTGCTGAAGAGGGGGCTTATCACCGAACAGGAGTATGAGGAGCTTACTGCCGGAAGTGCGGAGGGGATAAAAAAACAGAAGGAGGTGGCTGTTCAGAAAGATGGTTCTGCCGGGACTGAAATGTCTGGCAGGGTTACGCTTGAAGGGGCTATAGAGGGTGAGTATCGCTGGATGAAGCACAGGGAAGTAACAGCACGGGATAGTGATTCCACATCAGACCTCTATCTGAGGACAATAGAGCTCGGGATGGGGGTAAGACTGACGGATTGGATCATTGCCACTGCCGTCTTTAATTCAGAGTGGATAGGAGATGATGTTAACGCCGGAGATGAAATGCTGACGGTTGATGAGGCTGTCATTACACTCCGGAAGGAAGACTTTCCCTTTTATATCATTGCCGGCAAAAGGACACAGCCTTTTGGCCTGTTTGAGAACCACCTTATTACAGACCCGATGACCCAGGACGGATATGAGACAAAGAGGGCAGGGTTAACTGCCGGATATGCAGGTCCGGCAGGTTCTGATCTCTCTCTGACTGTCTACAAGGGTGAAGAACAGATGCATCATCTCTTTGAATCAGGTCTGTTTGATACAGAGGCTGTAAGCAGGACCGACACCTCAGACGATGTCGGTTCGTTCATAGTATCGGTATATGTTGAACCTGTTGAAGAAGCGCTGACACTGTTTGCAGGATATCTCTCGGAACCCGGGGCGGAAATAAGGAACGAAACACTGAACCTGGGGTTTAACTTTGTATTGCCCTTCCTTGAAAACCTGAGGATAGACGGAGAGTACATGAAGGCAATAAAGAGGGAGAGATATACCGGAGCCGACAGGGAGTTTAAGGAAGGCGTGCTGTCTCTGGCCGTAGCCTACGAGTTTGTATTGAGGAAGAGGGAGGTAATAGGTGGAGGGCTGTTTGAAGAGAGGCAGGCACATATTGTCTCGGAACCCCTGGAAGTTTCACTGAGGTATGAGTATTTTGATGATGACGGATTTGCAGACAGTCTGAATGCATGGAGTGTTAAAAACCGTTACAGTGCTGGAGCAAGATACAGTTTTTACAATGATGAGGCATCCGGACTGAATGCCTCCCTGTCTGTTGAGTACAGACGGACCGGGTTGAGAGTTGACAGTCCGGTGGATATGGAAAAAGACAATGACGAGATTTATGCAGGAATGAGCGTTAACTTTTAAAAAATCAAACACATCCTGACACGGAGGTTAAATAATGAATAGCCGACATATGGTACTTACCGTAACATCCCTGACAATATTTATGTTGTTTGCCTTTACCGGCAATGTATTCGCCATGCTTAAGACCATGACGTTAAAGAAAAATCCGGCAATAGTCATTGCCGCCTTTGGTACTACAACAAGGGCACAGATAACCTATGATTTCTTTGACGAACAACTGAAAAAAGAACTGCCGGCAAAATACAGAAACTATGAGATACGCTGGGCATTCACTTCCGAGATAGTCCGTGAGAGGGCCAACAGGAAGTTCAAAAAGGCCGGACTTAAAAAGAGATACCTCAGCCTTGCCCAGGTCATATCAAACCTTGAGGACGAGGGTTACAGGAAAATAGTAGTTCAGCCGTTGCATATCTTTCCGGGGATAGAGTATGAAAGTGTACTCGGTATGGTTGAAGGGTTGAGAGAGGCTTTTAAAGACTTCGGCCTGAGAATCGAGGTAGGAAAACCACTCCTGCAGTACTGGGGGAAGATGGCTTCAGTAATAGAGCTGTTAAAGCCTGATTTACTCACACCTCAGCAAGGTTGTAATGTCCTCACCTCTCATGGAACAGAAAAGACAAACGAAGGGGCTAATATAACCTATCTTGGCCTTGACGGGAGGCTATCCCGGGAGTTCAGCAATACCTTCCTGGGAAGCGTTGAAGGAATAGTATCCAGGGAAACAGCCCTTGCAAAGGCAAAGGCCTGCAAGGCAAAAACCGTGAAGTTCATTCCTTTCATGTACGTTGCCGGCAACCATGTCATGAACGACATAATGGGCTCGGAAGCCAAAAAAGATGGAGAACTTTCATGGTCCCTTGAGATGAAAAAGGCGGGGTTCAGGACTGAAGCAACCACTATTGTTTACAAGGGGAAGGAATACTATAAGGGACTCGGTTTCTACCCTGAAGTAAACAGGATATATATTGAAGGTATTGTCGAAATGCTGAAGAAGTTTGAGTTCTGAACGTGCCCGGACTTGACTCAAAGACGCTCCGGCTTATGCGCAAGATACACAGATGGGGCGGCCTGCTGTTGGCCGCCTTCATCATTTTCTACTGCATTACCGGAATATTGCTTAACCACAGGGAATTTTTTGACTATTTTGTCCTCAGGAAAAAGACCGAGTATAAGGTCCCGTCATCTGACGTTGAATTGATGAAGTCGTTTGTAGAGTTTTACAAGAAGCAGATAGACAGGAGTGACGACCCGGTTGTAATAAGGATCAGAAAGGAAAAGACCATAGAGTTTCTCTATGGTTTCCACGGAAAGACGACTTATATCATCAACCCTGAAAAAGGAACAATGGAGAAGATCGAAAAATATCCGCAACAGCCTTTGTTCCGGCTGAATAACCTGCACAAGACATTCAAGACCAATATGTTCTGGCTCTTCCTTTCCGATCTGGCAGCTACGGCTATATTGGTAGTGACAATAACGGGTCTGGTAATTCTGAGGTATCGTATGGTTGACTATATCATGGTATTTGGCGGGGTATTAATCCTGATAGCAGGAGCATTGTTGTCACAGTGAAAAGTTCAGCAGCAGATGATAAAGACAAGACTGTACTGAGTGTGGAGGGACTTGTCAAAAAATACGGAAAGAAAAAAGCCCTGCAGGGTGTCAGTTTTAAGATAGCGGGGGGAGATTTCCTGGGCCTTCTTGGTCCAAACGGTGCAGGGAAAACCACCACTATCAAGATACTTACGGGGCTTACAAAGCTCACGGAAGGAGGAGTTTATTACTATGGTAAAGACTTTTCAAGTCATCCCGGAGAGGCCAAGAGGTTTATAGGGATGGTTCCGCAGCAGAGCAATCTGGACAGAGACCTCACGGCCTTTCAGAATCTCTACCTCCACGCCATCCTGCACGGTATCCCGAAACCCCTGAGCATGGAAAAGATTGATGAGGCCCTTGAGTTTGCGGGCCTCAGGGAATACAGGGACCGTCAGGTCAAGACCTTCTCCGGAGGTATGCGCAGGAGGCTCGTTATTGTAAGGGCACTCCTTCACGAGCCCCGGATACTCTTCCTTGACGAACCCACCGTCGGGCTTGACCCGCAGATAAGGCGCACACTCTGGGAGCTTATCCTGAAGGTGAATCAGGTAAAAGGGACAGCCATACTCCTTACCACTCATTACATCGAAGAAGCGGAAAAACTCTGTGACAGGGTTCTGATTATAAACAGGGGCAGGATTATCGCCGAAGGCCCCCCTGATGACCTCAAGAAGGATATAGGCGGGTATGTGCTTGAGATATTCCTTGAGGACAGGATCGAGGAGCAGTTCTTCTCCGCAAGGGAAGATGCTTTGGAGAGGCTGAAAGGATGCGACCATTCCTGCAAGGTCAGGGAGGTTACACTTGAGGATGTGTTCCTGAAACTGACGGGAAGGAGGATTAATGTTTAACGGGTTCAAAGGAGTTCTTTACAGGGAACTGAGTGTCTTCCGCACGAGGGCAAAGAAGCAGATACTGGCCTCCTCCCTTTCTCCGCTCCTGTACCTGATAGCCTTTGGCTGGAGTTTTGGCAAGGGGGTGAGCGTGGATGGGCTCCCCTATATAACCTTCCTTATCCCCGGACTGATTACCATGAGCAGTCTGAACCAGAGTTACGGAATTGCACAGGAGCTGAATATCACCAGGTTCTACTTCCATGTCTTTGACGAATTTCTTATAGCCCCCATATCTCACACGGAGATTGTGCTCGGAGAGGCAGCGTATGGAATGTTCAAGGGGCTGCTCAGCACTATACTTATCTTTGTCTATGCCCTCCTCTTTGGGGTAAAACTGATCTTCAACCCCATATTTTTCATGGCTATATTGCTGCACACCTTTCTCTTTGCAACGCTGGGCATAACAATAGCAATGATTGTGCGCGACCATGGAACACAGGCAACGGTAAATACATTTGTGATAACCCCCATGATATTTCTGTCCGGAACATTTTTCCCGGTGGACAAACTGCCGTATATCTTTAAAGTGCTTGTGTATGCCCTGCCCCTTACATACTCTACAAAGGTGATAAGGGCATCGCTGACAGGCGGGGAGATTAACCCCCTCTTTGTCTCCCTGATAGTGATATTTGCAGCGCTCTTCTTTTATACGGCGCTATGGGCCGTGCGGAGGGTGGAGGCATGACGGCAATAGCTGTTTTGCGGGGTATGGAGTGAAAGATGGCTAATCTGAAGAGAATAAACCTTGCCATAACCGTCAGTGTATTCCTGCTGGTGGTCATTACAGTCCTTGCCGTCTCAAAAGGAGCTGTGGAGATACACCTGCTGGAGATGTCAGACGTGGAGCGGGACATACTCTTTTACGTAAGGATACCCCGTGTCCTGCTTGCAGGGCTTGTGGGGGCCTCCCTGGTATTGAGCGGAGCCCTCTTTCAGTATGTTATGAAAAATCCGCTTGCCGATTCATTCACAACAGGGGTGTCTGCATCCTCTGCAATGGGTGCGGTTGTGGCGATCATGCTCGGGTTCGGCGCTGTATTGCCGCTGTTTGCCCTGGCCGGAGGTCTTACAGGACTGTTGGCGGTTTACAAGATATCATCTGTCAGGGGAAGGGTTCAACCCATCACAATGCTCCTTGCAGGCATAGTGATAAGCACCTTTGCCTCTGCCGTCATCAGTCTGATGAAGTTCCTGAGTGACGATGCAGTCAGTTCCATTATCTTCTGGCTCATGGGCGGATTTCAGTCCGCCTCCATGGGCAAGGTGATGATACTTTCAGGAGTCCTCATAATATCCTTTCTTGTGATCAGGAAAGACTACCTCAGCCTTGATATCATCTGCTTTGACGACACGACTGCATCCTCAAGCGGTGTGAATGTGGCGCGTCTGAGGCGGAAGGCATTCTTTATTGCCGCCCTGCTTACTGCCTTCAGTGTCGGATATGCAGGAATCATAGGATTTGTCGGTCTTATAGTGCCCCACGTTGTAAGGCTCCTGAAGTATGTAAAGGCGGCAGAGCTGATACCGTTGAGCCTCCTCTTCGGTGCTTTTTTCATGATACTGAATGACCTTATTGCAAGGACCGTTCTTTCCGGGGGACAGGAGCTGCCTGTCGGCATCATCACCTCCTCCATAGGGGGTATATTCTTCCTCTACCTCCTTATAAAGAGAAAGAAGGAGCTTTTCTACTTTGATTAAACTTGAAGGGATAAGGGCAAGGCAGGGTGATTTTCTGCTCAGTGCGGAAAGGGTCACACTAAAGGAGGGAGACTTTGTGGCCGTCCTTGGAAACAATGGAAGCGGCAAATCAACCTTTCTCTCCGTGCTTGCAGGGCTGAATAAGTTTGAGGGCAAATATCTGCTTGGAGACAGGGAGTTTCAGGAGATTCTAACAACTGAAAGGCATGGACTTATCAGCCTGCTGCCGCAGATGACTACCCTTAACATGCCCTTTGATGTCTTTTATGTGGTACTTACAGGCAGGTTTATCCATACAAACGGTCTGAGCTATACAGATGCAGACCTTGAGGCAACTGAGAGGGCGATGCGTAAGCTTGATATCATGCACCTGAGGGAGCGGCAGTTTAACGAGCTGTCAGGTGGTGAAAAACAGCGTGTGCTCCTTGCAAGGACCATCAACAAGGACTCCAGGGTCATACTGCTTGACGAGCCCCTGAGCGGGATAGACATCCTGCATCAGCACGACTCCATAAAACTCCTGAAGGAGCTGAGCAGGAAGAAACTCATTATGGTTGTAATACACGATATATCCCTTGCACTCAGGGAGTTTGACAGGTTTCTCTTCTTTACAGGCGGAGACCTCTCCTATGAGGCAGGAAGACAGGAGATTCAGGAAGACAGGCTCTCCGAAATCTTTGGAGTGCGCGTCAAGTTTTTAAGACATGATAAAGGTATATTCGTATACACGGAGGGAAGATGAGAAGAATCAAGGATTCAAGCTTCAGGTTATGGGTTTTTTGTATTGTTTTAATTACTGCATCATCAGTGGCCCTTATAAAAACACCGCCTGCATATGCATACGGGAGGATAGTAGTGCTTTATGCTGCTGCAAGCCCTATACTTAAGGAGCTCGGGGCCGGGAACAAGGTGGTAGGTATTACCAGGACGGACAAAACCTTTGATGATGCCGTTAAACTCGGCTCACACCTGAAGCCGAACCTTGAGTTGATAAATGCCCTCAGGCCTGACCTTATTGTGGCCGGCTCCGTAAGGGCCTTTCCCAGGGAGATGGCAGAGAGAGTTAAGGCGGATGTCTTTTATTACGATCCAAGAAGTCTTGAAGATATCCTTGTGAAAATAACAGACCTCGGCAGACTACTTGGAAAGGAACAGGAGGCATCAGTCCTTGTTAAGAGGTTGAGGGAGAAGCTGTCTTCAGTAACAGTCCTGTCAAAAAGACCCTCTGTGATATATGAAATCAGTTCAAAGTCACTCAGGGTGGCCGGCAGCAGGAGTATAATTACATCCATCATTGAGGCGGCAGGGGGAGTCAATGCCGTAAAGGTTCAAAAGAAACATGTCCTTCTCTCCCCTGAAAAGGTGCTGGAATTAAACCCTGATTTTTACATCTATCAGGTAGGCCCCATGAACAGGAATCCGGAGCCCCCCTTGAAAAGGCCCTTTTTCAGGTCTCTTCACAGTAAGGTAGTCGAGGTTCCGGAGCTTAAGTTTGCAAGGCCCGGCATCAATGCATTTGAGGCTGTAATAGACCTTAATAAAATTTTTCGTGGAGAAGATAATGAGTAATACTGTCTATTCGATCGGACTTGGCCCGGGAAACCCCGAACTCATGACGGTCAAGGCAAGAAGGATACTTGAGGAGTCGGATATCGTGGTGGTACCCCAGTCCGACGAGACCGGAAGGAGCGTGGCAAGGGATATCATTCTCCATTACATAGACCCTTCAAGGATTCTGATGTATTACTTCCCGATGAACAATGACAGGGAGGATCTGGAAAATAGATACACTGAACTGGCCCGGAAGATAAAGCAACTGATAGCAGAAGGTAAAAGGTTATCATATGTGACAATGGGTGACCCGACCATATTCAGCACGTCAAATTATATTACCGAAAAGCTGAGGGCAGTGGGAGTGGAGGTAAGGCACGTCCCGGGTATAAGCTCCATAAATGCTGCTTCAACAATGCTCGGGCTGCCCCTGTGCGTCAAGGGTGAGCATTTCGGTGTCTATGAGATGCCGGGTGAGGTTGAAGAGGCAGTGAAGCTTATCAGGAGGCATCCGACCACGGTATTTATGAAGGTAAACAGGAAACTGCCTGTGCTCGTTGAGGCTGTCAGGATAGCGGTGCCTGAGAGGGCTTATCTTGCCCGAAGGATAGGTCTTGACGAGGAGGTTTTCTATGATATGCTCAACTGTTCACCTCCGCCGGAGGCTGCGTATCTGTCGGTTGCAGTGATAAGGAGGGGGCAAACAGGTGGAGCTGAGCCATGACGTGGAACAGGGATC
>BTTF01000029.1:0-24082 GCA_036244995.1 bacterium
AGTCTCCCAGCCATGCGACCACTCATCACCCCACTGCCGGGCAGGAAACTCTGTCCCGTCGGCCTGCCTGAGAATGTGCTCAACCGGGGCAGCCACAACTGCTCCGGCCTCTTCCATCCATATCAGGCTTATGAAAAAACAGACCAGGGATGCACAGAATACAACTTTAATCAATTCTGTCTTCATCTCATCTCAACCTCCCTTACCCAGAAGAGACCTCCCCTTTCATCACCCCTGTACTGTACCCTCGCCCGTACCTTCCTGCCAAACAATTGCGGAGGCAGTTTCTTCTTTGTATAAAAAGGGATATCCTTACCAACCTTGTCCCTGAGGAAGTCCGGTCCGTTACCAACGGCTTTGGTCGTCTCAATGTATATGGTTATTCTGTAGAGGACCTGTTCAGGCTGAATACCTGCCAGCCTCGAGGAAACAATTGCATACCCGGATACTGTACCTTCAACGATTGTTTCATTCGGAATGACAGGGACAGAAGCACACGAACCAATCATCAAAAGAGTAAAAAAGAGCGACACACAAAATACAACCGTTACTCTTCTCATCATATCGCACCTCAAGAATCTTTAAAGGGTTTATTTAGAGTCTGTGTATAAAGTCGAATAGTTGTTGTTTTTCTGTCATTCCGGCTTGTCCGGAATCGTTCTTTAAGAAGGATTCCCGACGTACTTCGTTTGCGGGAATGACAAATGACCGCAGTTTATACACAGACTCTATTTAGTTTACCTAATATGGTTACTGCAAATGCACCTCTTGCAGGCCCACGGTATCCTCCCCTGCAAACACAAGATACCCCTCCACATTCGAAACCCCTTCCTTAAAACACTCCCTCACAATCTGCATATAATTATTAACCTGCTTTATGTATCCCTCCGGGAGTGAGGTGTCATGACCTGTCTTAAAATCCATAACCCTTATTATCTCACCATCAAAGACAAGTAAGTCAACCCTGTACAGAGAGCCACTCCTTGCAAAAGGGACCTCCGTCAACCGGGTCTGCCCATGTACGAGGTCAAGGAACCCGCGGTTATCAACAAGGCTTGACAGCCGCCTTTCAATGGACTTTATTGCACCCTCATCCAACGACACATATCTCTGCCTGACCCTGTCAACAGCTTCCGGTATTGAATCCGCAGAAAAATCCCCCAACATCTCTACTGCATAATGGAATGCCTCTCCGAAAAGCCTGTCCCTGTATTCGGCAGGGTTCTCTACATCGCCCTCATCATCCGGGGAGGGGGACTCAATGCGGGAAGACCCACCCTGGAGCAAATCTTTCAGGGAGACTGCCAACCCGGAAAAGGAAACGGATTCGGTGAGGGAAGCAGGTCTATCAGCGGCGGTTACTGCCAGGCATTTCTCTTTATCAGGGAGTGAGCCAGCCTGGTATATGCTGACTGCATCCTGCCCGCCGGTCTGTAAAACCCTGCAAAGAATATCAGACAACTGCCGTGTGTCTGATGATATTTCCGACTTCTCCGCAACTACCATAAGTCCGTTCCTGGCCCTTGTCAGTGCAACATAGAGATAATTCAGGCGGTCCGTCCTGATCCTCGCCTCCTCCCGAACCCGTACGTCATTAAGCTCGCTAACAAGTGCGGCAATGTCTTTGTTCTCGCTAAGGTACAGCCCCTTTACCGTCATATCTTCGTTATGATCTATTATGATGGGTGTCTTCCTGGCATCAAACGTCATCCTGATATCCAGTTCAGGCAGGATTACATATGGAAACTCAAGCCCCTTGGCCTTATGAATGGTCATGAGCCGCACGGACTTTTCCGAGACACCTGAAGGAATAAGGGCCTTTGTGGAGGAACGGCTATTCATAAAGACTATTAAATCCTCAACGCCTAACGGATCCGAAATCTCCTCTGAGGTTGCCATACCTGCAAGATAGAGGAGGTTGGGGTCGTAATTGAAGGCCCTGTACAGGTCAAACTCCTCGATAATCCTCTCTACAAGCCTGTAAGCAGGTATCAGACCCGAGAGACTTTGCAGCCTGGAGAGCTTTTCTGAAAGGGCAGGGGATATTGCAGAAAGATTACCCCGGGATGGGCTGCTCTTATGAAAGAACCGTCTGATCCCTTCCTCATTAAGAAGCCCCTCAACAGTGAAGAGGAACCCAAAGAGATATACTGCCTGCCGAGGGTCTGCAAGCCATTTTAACAGGTTCATTACCGCCCTGACTGAAGGCTGCTCTAAAAGACCCTCGGAGGACTCTGTCAGCACATCGTAGCCCCGGTCCCTTAAAAACCCGGCGTACTCCTCGCACGTCCTGTTCTTCTGACAGAGTATGGCTATATCGCCCGGAAGAACACCCCTGTTGATAAGTGTCTCCACAAAAGAGAGTACCGTCTGCATCTTCAACTCCGTGAAACAGGTTATGGCTGAATCAGCTCCCTTTCCCCTTGTGATAAACCTTACATCAACATATCCTTCCCGCTCGAGTGTGGATTCCTGCTCCTGATAGTCGTATTCATAGTGTGATGCAATATCGGAGAAGACCATGTTAACAAAATCCACGATAACCCTTCCGCTACGGAAGTTTCTCCTGAGGCTCCGTGCCTTCAGCTTTTCAGGATAATGGGAAAGCACGGCATCAAAGAGCCTGCTCTCACCACCCCTGAACCTGTAGATAGACTGCTTTGGGTCGCCAACATAGAAAAAAGACCCGGCCCTCTCCTTCTGTCCCATTCCTGAGGTCAGCTCATCTGCAACGGGTTTTAAAATCTTCCACTGAATAATGCTTGTATCCTGAAACTCGTCAATCAGCAGGTGCTCTATCCGGCTGTCAAGGCGGAAGTAAAAATAATCGGGATTTTCATCTATCAGGGCATTACCGATAAGGAGGTTGTAACATATCCTCGTGACATCATTGAAGCTCAGGGCGTTGAGTTTCTGCTTTGTCCTGTCCGGGTATTGGAGGAATCTCAGAAAGAGGTAAAGGGTTATGCGCTGAAATATACGGTTTTTATATCTGAAATAATCCCTCATCTCCTCCTTAAGCAGATCAAAGGCATCCTGTATCTCCGGTAAATACTCAAGGGAGGAAAAGGGTCTGTAATCCGTGTACTGCTCCTTTGCAAGGCTCGTAAGGGCAGGCAGGGTTTTTATATGGGATTCTTCATATTTTTTAAGTTCTGAAATCGCCCTCTTGCCCAGGTCCGGATAAACCCTTCTCATTCTTCCGGCAAGAGACGCTGCCTCCTCCTTCACCTTTTTCTCAAGCCCTCTCAGCACATCAAACTCTTCAAGCAGCCCTCTGACTTCTGACTCCCGACTTCTGACTCCCGACTCCTGACTCCCGACTTCCTGCTCTCTCCCCTCGATCTCCGTCCTGATCGAGAGCATTTCCCTGAAATAACCATCAAGGATCCTGAAGGGTGAAAGTTCGGCAGAGCCGCTCAGCAGCACAAGGTTTGTAAGGAGCTGCTTCATGGAATCATCAGAATGAATCCCTGCAATAAACTCATCATAGGCACTTCTGTAAATCCCGTCTTCTTCAGACTCCGTGATTATCCTGAAGTCCGGCAGTACCCCCGCCTCAAAGGGGAAGAGCCTGAGAACGGAGTTAAAAAAGCTGTCTATCGTAGAAACCCTCAGCCGTGAAAACTCCCTGACAGTCTTTTCATATACACTCTCAGCTTTTTTACTTAGATACCTCAGGACATCGGCACGGTCTTTCCCCGCTCCCCGCAGCATCCAGTACTCGGCAAGCATTAGGGCTTCCTCTTTTGGGGCCTGCAGGGAGCCCTGCCCGCTCTCCTCCGGCAGCTCATGTACAAGATATGTGAGGGTTTTGATTATCCGCTCATACATCTCATTGGTTGCCTTGTTTGTGAATGTAAGGCAGAGTATCCTGTCAGGCTCGACACCCGATAGAAGCAGGTTCACCACCCTGAGGCTCAGGTTGAAGGTCTTGCCGCTTCCGGCAGATGCCTTGAGGGCTATGCTCTTGTCAGGGGAGAGTATATCGAGTGCGCCTGTATCCATATTCACCGGCATATATCCGTATAAGAGCAGTACTTGCAGTTTCTTTCCTGAGCCGTCTTCTCAAATCCCAGGTCCCTGTTTCTCAACTCCGTCACAAGCCCCTCGATATGTCCTGCAAAATCCCCGTCCGTCAGGTCTTCAAAGACTCTCCTGAGCCGAAAGCTCCTTTTCAGGTCATAGTATGCAAGGCCCTCCACGTCTATTCCCTTAACCGTCTCCCTGAGCATAAGGCGGTAGAGTGGAAGCTGAAACTCCTTAAAATTTTCATCCAGGACCGTCCTGTCCCTGACGTTTATCTCCGAGAGTTTATAGTCAATAATAACACCCCTGGTGCGCTCGGAATCAGCAGGGCCCAGAAAGATGTCAACCCTGTCTATCTTTCCCCTGAACCTCATCCCTTTCACTTTCATGGAAACAGGAAACTCAAGGTATGCGGGAGTCCATCCTGCTTCAAATACCCCCTTCTCTGAGTCCACAAAATCCCGCAGCTTCTCAATAAATACCTCAAGCTCAAGTCTTGCATGGTGGCTTTTTCTGAATATATCGTATCCTTTTGCCTCTCTGAGGACCTCGCTTTTCAGCTCACTTGTCAGTTTCTCGCAGAAAATGGCAGGGGAGTCAGATGGTTGGGGGTTAAAGAGATCGGCCTGACTTCTGTCTTCAGACTCCTGACCTCTGACTCCTGACCTCTGACTTCTGACTTCTGACTTCTGTCTTCTGTCTTTTAAAGACGACCCAAACAGTTTGCTGTAGACGTTTTTTATCGCACTATGAAAGATATTGCCGATATCGACCCTCTGTAACTCCTCCGATATCTCCTCCTTCTCCCTGAGCTTCCTTATGTATTTCAGATAGAATCTGAACTTACACTCCCTGTAAGTCCTGAGAGATGTAGGGGTCAGCTCCATCGTCTCAATTAACTTCAGGACATGGCTGTCCTTTACCGGAACAAAAGACTTTGCCTGGATAGAGACAGTCGGCAATGAAGTATCCACTTTCCCGGTACTGTATGAGCGGGTTGTCTCGAATTGTCCCCCTCCCCGCTGTATTGCTATCTCTTCAATAAACCTGCTCCTCGGCCTCCTCCCCACGGAGTTGGCATAACTTAAAAAGACCGCCTTTGCCTTCTTCAGGAGCCCGTTAAAATACGTCCTGCTCAGTGCCTCCCTGTCAAGGAATGTCGGCAGTCCCACCCGCTTTCTTATCTCTGTATTCAGGAACATATCCTTTTCACTTGCCGGGGGCATGAACTCCTCGTTCATATCAGGGATAATGACAGCTTTGAACCTCAGAGCCCTGGTCTCAAGCATACCCATCACTGTAACAGGCCCACCCCAGGTGTGCGGATAGGTGATACCCTTGATGAGGTATTCGTTCAGATAGATGAGATGCCCCAGAGGGGACCCCTTGGGCCAGAAAACCTCATAGGGGAGCAAGCCAAGCATGATCAATCTCTCAAAAAAGACCTTTCCTCCCCCCACAAAATCGGGACTCTCCCGGAGCCTCTCAATCAATGAGGAGTTCCTCTCCATTATCCATCCCATGAACCCCCTGATACGGCTGCTGAACTCTTTAAATCCGGTCTTTTTGCTGAATAACCCTTCAATCTCCTGAAAAACCTCTTTAAGTTCCTCTGTCATACATAACTCATCCGGTCCAACAAAGAGCCTGTTCCTCCTTTTTACATCCCTTATAAAGAGCTCATAGCCCTCACCTGCAAGGCCCCTTACAAAGGGATGGTTCAGGAAGTTCAGGGCAGCCCTTGTGTCATAAGTACCCTCCTCGTCACACGAGGTGAGCATTGTCTCAAGGGACTTAAGGAATGAATAGAAGACCGTATCCCTCATCTCAAAACCCATTGCAAAGTTTAGTATACCGTCTCTGTCAAAGGCATAAAGGGTTCTCTTTAACCCATCGTCAGGAAGGACTACAACAGTCTCCTCAGGGCTTATACCCATCCCGATTGACTTCCTGATGGAATTCATTATAAACCCTGCCTGCTCCTCGGGAAGTGAAAACTCCTCAACCCCGATAAAGGCAGGATAGGGGGCTGTGGGTATCTCGGGAGGCAAGGATGCCTCGCTGTCAAGGGTCCGGTATACCCTCTTTATCTCGCTATCCACAACACCTTCATAATGCAGAAACACCTTTATATCCACCACCTCCGAGGCCTTTTCCAGGAGTCGCAATTCAAAACTGCTGAGCCTCCCGACAGTGAGGATATAAACCTTTTTAAACCTTTTTAAGAAGGTGGGGCTATAGAACAGTGACATCCCTGAAGAGAGGAAATCTCCCTTGAGAAACATCAGATCAATGAGGCCGTTTTGCTTTAATATATCCCTGTAAATGGATGCAATCTCCTCAAGTATCATCACATCCTTTTCGTAATCCGTGTACAGGGCATTCATCCTGAGGTCTTCAAACCCGACCCCCTCGGCAAAGACCTCTTCATAGAATCTCAGCAGCCTCCTGCCAACCGAGGCAAACCTCATGAAGTCCTCATAATACCTCGCATGCTCCCTTCCAAAGAGACTCAGGAGTTTCTCCGTATCAAGTCCCCTGACAGCCTTTTGCAGATAAAGAAGTTTCAGTTCATCCGGAACAACCCCTGAGCCGCCTGAGTCAAGACACCTGAGGGCAAACTCCTTCATCTCAAAGCAATACGGCAGGGCAACAGGGACTGAAGAGTCTTCGGTTATTAAATGGATGAGGTGCCTGATTGACCTTGTTGTCGGCATAACAACGGCAGATTCGAAGGGGGAAAACGGCTCTTCCTTCGAACACCTCAGCAGGTATCTTACAGGCAGTTCCTTTAAGGGAAGGCTCTCTATCTCGATCATTGATCCGGATTACACACGGGCATCTCCTCAAGCCCCTCTATCTCGACAACCTTGTTTTTGGAGGTCTCTCCCCTGAGGATATGAATTGCACCCTTTTTAATGCTGAAAAACTTTGAAAGCAATTCTACAAGCTGTTTGTTGGCAGCTCCATCCACAGGGGCTGAGGTAAGCTTTACCTTAAGGGCATCACCCAACAGACCGACTACGCCGGCCCTTGAGGAACGGGGCTCAACACGGATATTCAGGACAATGCCTTTTTTGCTCTTTCTGAAAGGAATCTTATTGCTCATACCCCTGTTTTAACGGTTTTTCCGGAAGCCTTTTGAGCCGGCAGAACCGATAAAACCAACATTAGCCTTTATCCACCGGGAATCCCACCAGTATAAAGGAGAGACCTCGATTCCCTGGACAAGGATTCCGAAATGAAGGTGGTCTCCACCCGCAAGACCGGTTGATCCCGTCTTTGCAATCAACTCTCCCTTCTTGACCGATTGTCCGTCTTTTACCAGGATTTCGGACAGATGTCCATACAGACTCATCAGCCCGAAACCGTGGTCTATTACCACGGCGTTTCCATATATTCCAAGGTCACCTGCAAACCTCACAATACCTGAATTTGCTGCCTCAACCGGGGCATTTGAGACCGAGGCAAGGTCATATCCAAGATGCACGCTCCGGCTGATGGGTTTTCCCTTATACAGGTACACCCGCCTGTCTCCATATGAGGCCATAACCTTACTGTTCCTTAACTGCAAAAAACGCCCCTTCCAGAGCATCCGGGGTGCAGATTTCCGGCCTATTGCGGCAAGCTTTTTGACGTCCCTGGCTCTCCATTCCTCGTTGACCTTGAGGAAAGCGCTGACCGGGTCGGGGGGGAGATCGGTTCCATTAAACAATGGATAAACCACACGCTTTATAAAATCATCACTTATTCTGATAGACGACCGCCTGAAGGTCTTCTTCTTCACCTTTGTGGGCAGGGTCCTTACGGTCTCATTACCGGCATGGTCCCGGGCTACAGCATAAAAAACCGCCTTGTTTTTAATATCAAAAGGAACAGGGAAGAAAACAACATAATCACCGCCTGACCCGTCGGAAGTTTTATATGCCTTGAAAGGCTCTCCGTCATCAATCCTTACGAATACGGAATCAGCTCCCTCTGCCCTGAGCAGGGCAACCGTACCCATGCCCGGGTACACTACTGAGGGTGCATTCACTACCCTGAGTTTCGGAGCCACTGTATCAATCACTGCATCTATCTTATACTCCACTTTTTTTAAAATCCCTGACTTTGCCTGTACTGTAACAACTGCAGGGCCGTCCCTGAGTCCCAGGGTCTTTGGTTTTATCTGCAATATGTAAGTCTTCTCCATACCTGCAGGCTTATCGCGTAACAGGTCCACGGATTTCATGTCCTGGGTAACAGAGACCTCAATGGATTTCAGGTTTTTACCCTGAATCGTTATGGTTTTGTCGGCAGGCAGGAATTTAAATGCATCTATCCCCTCTACAACAGGGGGCGGGATAAGGAATAATTTATATGCCGTGTAAGAGAGAACAAGTATGATGAATGGGAGCAGCAGGATCAGGGCCAGTTTCTTGATCCTGCTGCTCTTTTTTTTCTGATAACCGAAACCGTTCAAAACTTCCTCCTTGCTTTAAGGTTTTCTTACTGTGTAATCTTTAATTATAATACCTTGGAGTTACTAAAGCAAAGGTAAGGGAATGATTACAACCCGCATTCAGAGATAAAAGGTTGTTGGAAGGGATATAATTGACTCTTCACTCATTCTCAACGGACATCCTGTCCGTCTCCGAGGAAATTTCGCAATTCACCATCCAGGTGAATTTACTGCGAAATTAAAACCGTTCAGAGTCAATCATATCCCTTCCTTCCCATGATTGAGGTTTTTAATCACTGAACCCGGGAACAAATTAACCATCGGCACAAGGGAGTTTTTAAAATGATCTGTCCATCGTGGTTGTCGTTCATGCTGTATAACCCTGTCAGGAAGGCGCTGACCAACAGGGAGCAGGTCCTGGAGGAATCCGGTATAACCGGGGAGAGCGTTGTCCTTGAGGTGGGAGCAGGAAATGGCTTTTTTACCGAGATACTTGCCCGGACTGCAAGGAAGGTATATGCCGTTGAACTGCAGGACGGGATGCTGGAGAAACTGAAAAAACGCATTGCGGGGTGTGCCGGGAAAGTGGAGATACTGCAAGGAAACATCTCGGATATTGGCCTTCCGGATGAGTTTGCTGATGTGGCCTTTATTTATTATGCCTTCCACGAAATAGAGAGGAAACCGGAAGGCGTAAAGAAAATTGCCCGGGCTGTTAAGGTCAACGGCATCCTCTCCATTTACGAGCCTGCAATTGAGGTTGGAAGGGAGGCGATGGATAAAACCAGGGATGCCTTTGAGTCAGCGGGTTTCAGGACTGAAGTACGAAGAGACACCCTGTTTACCAGGTTTCTACGTATGAGAAAAGAACACGGAAAAACCAGCCGCTAAAGATACCCCTCTGTAACATAACGGCGCATCATGCGGTGAGTATTGAAATAGTATGCAATCTTTCCTATGGCGTGCTGCATCATCCGTATCCAGCCGTCACGGTCATTATAGTATAGGGGAATAATCTCATGTTCAAGCTTCTTGTAAAGGTCCTCTGAGTCCCTTCTATCCGCAGCGTTTTCATCAGGGATCAACTCCGAGGGTGCAGCGCCTATGGACCAGCCTGTATATCCCTCAATGTATCCTTCAATCCACCAGCCATCAAGGACACTGAAATTCAACACTCCGTTATGGGCTGCCTTCATGCCGCTCGTCCCGGATGCCTCCAGCGGTCTTAAGGGGGTATTAAGCCATACATCCACTCCTGATACCATCCTCAGTGCAATCTCCATGTTATAATTTTTCAGATAGGTGATCTTTATATCGTCCCGAAGCTGTCCGATGTAGGAAAATATCCTCTCTATCGACTTTTTCCCCGGTTCATCCTGTGGGTGAGCCTTGCCGGCGTAAACGATCTGTACCTTCCCGCCGGCTATCTTTTTCAATCTTTCAACATCCCTGAAGAGCAGGTCGCCCCTTTTGTAAGCAGTCGCCCTTCTTGCAAAACCAATAGTCAGGGTATCATAATTCATGCCCGTCCCTGTTTTCTCATTAACATAATCTATCAGATTCTTTTTCGCGTCCATATGGGACTGCCAGATTTCTTCATGGGGGATCTTTTCAACACGGACAAGCAGCTCCGGCTCGTTGGCCCAGCCGGGAAAGTAGCGGTCAAACAGTCTCTTGAAGCTATCCGATGTCCAGGTAAAGGAATGGACACCGTTCGTGATGGCGTGTATCTCATATCCGGGGAACATAATCCGCGAGACATCCCGGTGCTTCTTTGCAACACCGTTTACATAATCACTGAGATTAAGGGCAAGGAGGGTCATATTGAGGTTTTCTTCCTCTCCGCCAAGCTCCCTGAGTACGTCAAGGGGGATAAAGTCACCAAGACAACTTGTCACCAGGTCAAAAGAAAACCTGTCATGTCCGGCCTCTATCGGGGTATGTGTGGTAAAGACACACAGTTCCCTAACCTTCTCTATATCCCAGACCAGCTTTTCATCCCAGACCTCTTCAATGCTCCTCCTGTGCCGTTTGAGCAGTTCAAGGGTAAGAAAGGCAGCGTGTCCTTCATTCATATGGAATTTCTTTATTTCAAAACCAAGGTCACCAAGCATCCTGACCCCGCCTATGCCAAGGACTATCTCCTGCTTTATCCTGTATAAACGGTCGCCCCCATAGAGGTAATCCGTTATTGTCCTGTCCTCAGGGCTGTTCTCCTCCATATCCGTATCAAGGAAAAGGACAGGCACCCTGCCGCCGACTATACTCTCCACTATATAGAGCCAGGCCCTGACAAAAACCTCTCTGCCTTCAATCTCAACCGTCACCTTTTCCGGCAGCAGCTTCATTAAGTCGGATGGCTCCCACTCCGAGGGGGACTCAACCTGTCTGCCCTCCGGCGTAATATCCTGTTCAAAAAAGCCTTTCCTGCTCAACAGGGTTACTGCAATCAGGGGCAGTTTGAGGTCCGCAGAAGACTTGATGGTGTCGCCTGCAAGCACACCCAAGCCACCACTGTAAGTAGGAATCTCCTTGCGAAGACCTATCTCCATTGAGAAGTAGGCTATCTTGGGCTCATCTAAAAAATTTGCAAGTATTGCCATGACGTCGTATTATAGCCCAGGAAGCACATATATATCCAACACTGATTGGTCCCGGTCTCCTTTTCTTGACATTTTCTTACATTTTTGTTTTAAATAAGGAAATAATGCTACGACAATTTTGTGCCGACCTCATCTCAAATCATAACTTGATTACATAACGGAATGCTTCACAATTTATGAACAACTTCACTACGTTCCCATTAACACAGAAACAATGCAGATGAAGACTCTTTATGGATAAAGAAAAAGAACTGATAGTCAGAAAAAACAGGGAACTGAGTGCTATCCTCGAAGTGAGCCGTGTCCTTACCGCTTCTTTTGACCTTGAAGAAAACCTCCGCGCTGCAATGAAGATACTCGGAAGCCTTCTTGAAATGCAGAGGGGGTGTGTCTTTCTGCTTGACCCGCTTTCAGCTGAACTGCGCATAGTAGCCGCCCATGGATTGACAAAAGAGGAGATCAAGCGCGGTAAATACCGGATAGGTGAAGGAATTGTCGGCAGGGTCATCAAGACAGGCGCCCCCATGTTTATACCTAATATCGGAGAAGAACCAAAGTTTCTGAACAGGACAGGTTCAAGACCGGAAAAATACGGTATCTCTTTTCTCTGTATTCCTATTGAGCTGAAGGGCGAGATACTTGGCGTAATCAGTGCAGACAGGATATATGCTGAAGAGCACGGCAGTGTGGACGACGACCTGAGGGTTTTGAAAATAGTGACTTCCCTGATCGCCCAGTTTGTAAAGCTATGGGAAAACTACAGAAAGGCCGAACAGGAGCGGGAGTCTCTCAGGTCCCAGTTGAAGGAGAGATACAGCCTGCCGAACATTATTGGCGAATCCGAGAAGTTTCAGAGTGTGCTGAAGGCCGTAATGAAGGTTGCCGGCACAGATACAACCGTCCTGCTTTTAGGTGAGAGCGGAACAGGAAAGGAACTGATTGCAAGAACGCTTCATTATCAGAGCCACCGGGCAAAAGGGCCTTATGTGGCTGTAAACTGTGCAGCCCTGCCCGACAATCTCCTTGAAGTCGAACTCTTTGGTGTGGAGAAAGGGGCTTTTACAGGAGCAACAACGCGCAGGACAGGCCGGTTTGAGCTTGCCGGTGGAGGAAGTATCTTCCTCGATGAAATAGGAGAAATCCCTTTAGGGCTCCAGGCAAAGCTGCTAAGGGTACTGCAGGAACGCACGTTTGAGCGTGTCGGATCTTCCAGGTCCATAAAGGCCGATGTAAGGGTTATTTCTGCTACCAACAAAAACCTGCTGGAAGAGGTTAAGCAGGGAAATTTCAGGGAAGACCTTTACTGGAGACTGAATGTCGTACCCATTGTCCTTCCATCCTTAAGAGAGCGAAAACGGGATGTTGCCTTGCTCCTCAGCTATTACCTGGACAAGTTCAATAAAACCTATAATAAACGCGTACGGATTTCAGAAGATGCGCTTTCAATCTTCAGTGAATACTCATGGCCGGGCAATGTAAGGGAGCTTGCCAATACAGTGGAACGGCTTGTCATAATGACGGAAAAAGATATGATTACACCGGAAGACCTCCCGTTTAATCTTGCATCTACCGACACACGAATCTCTACGAAGAAAAACTCCTGTTTTTATGAAGAGCATACCCTTGGTCACGAGGTTCAGAACCTCGAGCGTGAGAGGATTATACGGGCATTAATAGAACACAATTATATTCAGCACAGGGCTGCAAGGGCACTTGGCATCACCCCGAGACAGCTTGGTTACAGAATAAAAAAGTATGGCATTGAATTGCAGAACCTGAAATGAAAAAGGGGGGGCATTCAGCCCCCCCTTTTTTTAAAGCGCTGTTTCTCCTTTTTCTCCGGTCCTGATTCTGTAAGCTTCGCCTACAGGCGTGACGAATATCTTTCCGTCACCAATCTTGCCCGTCTTTGCACTCTCCATAATCTTGTCAATAACCTTTTCCGCCATATCATCAGGAACCACTATCTCTAACTTTACTTTCGGCACAAAGGTGACTTCATATTCTGCACCCCTGTATACCTCAACATGGCCCTTCTGCCTGCCAAACCCTTTCACCTCCGTCACGGTCATACCCTGAACCCCCAACTTATGCAGCTCATCCTTTACTTCATCAAGCTTGAAGGGTTTTATTATTGCCTCTATCTTCTTCATCTTCTCCTCCTGTTCACTTTTCCACCCCGTTCATCATGACTTTAAACCTTTTGCAGATGGATGAATCTGAAAGTCGGGATATGCCTCAATGCCGTGCTCTCCTATATCAAGACCTTCAAGTTCTTCTTCAGCCGTTACCCTTAAGCCGATGGTTGCGTTGAGCAACTTGAACAGGATAAACGCAGTTGGGAATACCCACAGGAACGCAGCCCCTATACCTAAAAGCTGTACCCCGAGTATCTTTAAGGTAACACCCCCGGCATTGAATAGTCCAGCGGCAAATGTACCCCACGCACCACAGACTCCATGTACGGAGATGGCACCCACTGGGTCATCGATCTTCAGCACCTGGTCTACAAAGACTACCGAGAGGACAACTATAACACCGGCGATAAGTCCTATCAGTATAGCGCTGCCTGTAAGGACATTGGCACAGCCTGCAGTGATGCCGACAAGACCGGCAAGGGCGCCGTTTAACGTCATGGTTGCCTCCGGCTTCTTGAACATTACCCATGACAGCAGCATTGCACCTATTGAGCCACCAGCCGCAGCCAGTGTTGTATTGACCGCTATCAAGGCTGTATCCGTATTGGCAGCAGTGGTACTGCCGGCGTTAAACCCGTACCAGCCAAACCATAGGATAAAGACACCCAGTGCGCCGAGTGCGATATTGTGTCCAGGGATGGCCTTGGTCTTCCCGTCAACATATTTTCCGATTCTGGGACCCAGGACAATGGCACCTGCAAGGGCAGCCCATCCACCCACTGAGTGGACAACGGTAGAACCTGCAAAGTCAATAAAACCGAGTCCTTCGAGCCAGCCGTTACCCTTGAAGAGACCGCCCCATGCCCATGAACCAAACACCGGATAGATCAGGGCGCTTATCACCACTGAGTATACGAGATAGGCCACAAACTTGGTCCGCTCTGCCATAGCTCCCGAGACAATAGTGGCGGAAGTGGCGGCAAAGACCACCTGGAACATCCAGAATGCAAGTGTCCACGGGTCGTGGTTCTGTGTAAAATCACTCATAAAAAAGCCTGAGGTTCCAAACCAGCCCGTTGTTGTAACTCCGAACATTATTGCAAAGCCGACTGCCCAGTAAGCTATTGCCCCTATGGACATATCCATCAGGTTCTTCATCAGGATATTTACAGTATTCTTTGCCCGCGTAAAACCAGCCTCCACCATGGCAAAACCTGCCTGCATGAAAAAAACAAGAAATGCAGCCATGAGGGTCCAGGCAAAGTCTGCGTTTGTCTGCACTTGATCTGCAGTTATCACCGCTTTTTCAGTTGCCGGTTGAACAGTCTGAGACTGCTCAACCACGACAACTTCAGTAGGGTTGGAACTGCCCTGCTCTTCAGCAAACAGAATGCCTGCCGAAGATAACAGTAGTGCTACTATCATTACAACCAGGAATCGTTTCATCTATTGCCTCCAGACCTCCAATTTTAAAATTAATACTTTTTGCTCCTATTTAAAAATCTATATCCAACTGAAGTGTTGCAGTTGGTTTGTAGCTACTTTCGTTATAAATGTCATAGCCGACAATCACTCCGACGTTAGAGGCAAACTTCCATGCAACTCCAAAACTCAGTGCACCGTAACTATTATTCCCGCCCTGATAATCTATAGCGGCCCAGAGTTTGTCCGATACCTCGGAAATCGTTCTGTCCCATGAAAGGAGTATGCCCGTATTATCCTTCTCACCTTTGATGTCAACAAGAACCTTATCATTACCAACGTAGTAGCCTGCAGAGAGCCTCCCGATACTGTCAAAGCTTTTTGCTACAAGACCATAGTATATGTTGGAATCAGAGACACCCTTCTCTGTACCAAAATCATAACCGCCGACGGCAATCGCCGGTGCACCCTCGAAAAGCACCCCTTCCGGCACGCCAAGCTTTGCATTGAACAACATGGGAGAGTCATGCGTTCCGTCTGCATCCCTGTAGTCAATTCCTGCTTCCATCTGAACCTTCTCAAATGGTAATACACCGACAGTCAATCCAACGTTTGTCACTATTCCGTTTCCCTCTGTTCCAATATAGGAATCAAAACCATAATGGGGTATTTTGTAAGGCTGAATATCCGTTGAGGGAATCCATATCTGTGTAGATGGTGTGGCATTGGCAATGCCGGAAAATAAAACTAAAGCCATGATGCTTACAGCTAATATCCTGAGAGTCTTCATATTATCCTCCTGTAATTTCCTTGTTTTTAATCTCTGTATTTTGCTTTCCATCTCTGCTATTTCATTACTCTTTTCACAATTCTATCCTTTACACAAAAAGCTCACAAAAGTCCTTCTACATATCACCTCCTTAAATATTGTTGAACAGGCCCCAGGGGTCTTATCGCTCAAGGGAAGTCCCCTCCGCCTTTCCCATTTCTGACTTGATGCCGTATTTCCTGATCTTATACCCTATCATCCTCTCCGTAATTCCCAGGGTCCTTGCAGCCTTTGCCTTGATCCAGTTGCTCTCCCTGAGGGCATTGAGTATCTCCCCCCTCTCCAGGTCTTCAATCTTGTGCTTCAGGGAATCCATTGTCTTTCACCTCATAAGTACTATTTACTGAAACTTAATGTAATTAAACTATATGAAACTACATATTGCCTATTGCCAAAACCGTGCCACCTGATAACCCTTTGATTTATTTGACTTTTAAATTCCAGCACAACCATACAAAATTGTATGAGGCTACAATTTTGTAATTATCATACGTTTTTGTTTGCTTCTTGATGCTGTCAACAACGCAACAGGCATATCACTATTTTTTCAGAGTCCGGCAAGACAGACAGGCCGACGACTTGATATAATCAACCCCATGACAGAAAGCAGGAAGATTGCAAGGTCAGCCTCCCTTATCTCCTTTGCTACCTTTATCAGCCGTATCCTCGGATTTGTCAGAGATGTGGTAATAGCAGGGTTTTTCGGTGCAACCGGCCTTTCCGACACCTTTTTTGTGGCCTTCCGCATCCCCAATCTCTTAAGGGAGATGTTTGCCGAGGGCTCAATGTCGTCAGCCTTTATACCGGTACTTACGGAAACCAGGATAAAAAAAGGAGAGGAAGAGGCCCGGAGGCTTGCGAGAATAACCTTCACATTCATAATCATTGTCGTTGGATCAATATGCGTTGCAGGGATTATTTTTGCCCCTGTAATAGTCAGGGTCATAGCCCCGGGGTTTACCCAGCCGGAGCAGTTAGCCACCACAGTGCTTTTGACGAGGATAATGTTCCCCTTCCTCTTATTGGTCAGCCTTGCAGCCCTGACAATGGGTGTCCTGAATGTAGAGAGGGTATTTTTTATACCTGCCCTTTCATCTGCATGGTTCAATATAGCGATTATCTTCACAATAATCCTGTTATCATCCCATCTCAGCAGGCCGATCCTTGCTGTTGCCATCGGGGTCACAGTGGGGGGGATCGTGCAGTATGCCACTCAGATACCGCTGTATCTGAGAAAGGGCTACACCTATGGGATAGACACCAACTTCAGAAACGAAGGGCTTAAAAGGATGGCGATACTGGTCCTTCCGTTAACCCTTGGCCTTGCAGTATCACAGATCAATATATTCGTGAGCACTATACTCGCATCCTTTCTGCCGCAGGGAAGCATTGCCTACCTCTATTACTCCATGCGCCTCATTCAGTTTCCCGTGGGGATATTCGGGGTTGCCATGGGAATGGCTGCCCTGCCGGCGCTCTCAGCACACGCTGCAAAGGGTGATATGGAATCACTGGGAAAGGATTTTTCCTCCACCCTCAGGCTCCTCTTCTTTATAACCGTTCCGTCAATGGTGGGGCTGATTGCCCTGAGATATCCGATCGTCAATCTACTCTTTCAGCGGGGAGAGTTTGATTACACTGCCACAAAAGGCACTGCCTTTGCCCTTGTCTTTTATTCACTGGGCATATGGTCCATGGTGGGTGTGAGGGTTGTGGTAGTGGCATTCTACTCAATGCAGGATACCCGCACCCCCGTAAAGGTGGCCCTGCTCTCCCTGGCAACGAATATTATCCTGAGCCTCCTGCTTATGGGGCCACTGAAGCATGGAGGGCTTGCACTTGCAAACTCCGTAGCCTCAGGTGTCAACTTTTCCCTCCTCTTCTACCTCCTCAGCAGGAGGATAGTCAGTGTGGAGTACAGGAGGGTTTTAACCTCTTTCTCAAAGACCCTCATTGCCTCAATCATAATGGGCCTCACAGCATGGTCAATACTGCATGGCCCCCTGTGGAGGGGCAACGGAGAGGTGCTTAAAAAGAGCCTCTACCTCGGCGGAACCATCCTCTTATGTGCAGGCATCTACTTCCTCTTTGCCCTGATACTGAAAAGCGAAGAAGTCAAAACACTCTTTAATATGTTCAGGAGAAGCCGTAAGGCCTAAAAGGAGAGGGGTCAGGTCTCAACATTCAACATAACTAACTGCCTTCTCTTGTCTTTCCTATCTTGTCTTCATACCTTTTACATGCCACGGATATTGCAGCATAGTCCATCCGGAACATCTCTCCTATCTCTTTAAGGCTCAGTGATGTATACCTCTTCAGCAGGTAAAGCGCCATCTGACGATACATATTCCCACGTTTTTTGCTGAATATCTCTTCACGGCTGATCGAAAGTTCCTCCATGACGTGCTGAATAATCTCTTCCGGCGCATATGCTTCTGCTTCTCTCGTCTCGGCAATCTCTCTTTTACGCCCAACGGACTGTATCTTTTCTTTAATTGCTTCTATAAACCTCCCCTCACCAAGGGCAATGCCCTTATATGAATCTTTCAGAGGATTTTCCATATAAAGATTTTTAAGCACATAGTTTTCGTACTTCTTTTGTGCCCTGCGGGGATCTTTATCAAACTGTTTCAGGATAAACTCTGTATCAAGCCTGGCTACAGGCCTCCTTTTCCCGATATATTCAGGATAACTGCTCCATCGATATTCTCCGGGATTATTAACCATACCGGCCCTAACAGGGTTTGCATGTATGTAGGCTGAGAGCTGAACTGCATAACTGTCTTCTTCAACTACAATTGACCTGTATCTCCCCTGAAACACTACACCTACGACCTTGTGCTTCGCCTTAAACCAGTTGGTATAGGAGGCATTCAGGTAGTGCATCCCCTCTGATATGTTGGCAAGCGGGGTCTTTATAAAGAGGTGATAATGATTATCCATAAGGCAATAGGCATAGCACACAAAGGAATATTTATCGCACACCTCCCCTGTTTTATCAAGAAATATCCGCCTGTCATCATCACCATAAAAAATATTTTCCTTGCGGTTTCCCCTCGCTGTTATATGATAAACTGCATTCTCAAAGGATAGTCTTAAAGGTCTCGCCATGGCTAAATCTTATCATTTATTCTCCCTTATGTCAAATGTTGAGACCTGACCCCTTTCCTTCCCTGGCCTGTTCCGGTATAATCAGATTAATGACGCAAGATAGCCTTGGCTTTGGTTGCCCGTGAAAAAGAGGGAAGTGACTGACATTATCTGCAGGAGGTACTGCAGGTATTATAAGGAGGGGAAAGAGGACCTCCTCTGCGGGACTTACAGGTTTTTGGCAGAGAGATACTCAGCCGGTGAGTTGGAGAGGGTGCCTGAGAAGATTACACCTGACTTTTCCGGGGACGCCTATATACTGGAGGAGATATGCAAAGGGTGTGAGTTTGTCGCTGATGGGTGTGATTTCAGGGGAGGCAATCCCGGCCCCCCGTGCGGGGGATATTACGTAGTGGAATGGCTAAGAAAGCAGTCCGGATAGCGGACACCCTTCACAGCGGGGCCTTGGTTTGCAGAAATCCTTGCCCAGCCTTACAAGGAGTGCATGATATTCGTTGAATAACTGCACATCACTGGAAAGGGCGGCATGAAAAAGTTCCTGAAATCTCTCGTAGGACTCTGAGCCGTCCATAATCCCATGCCTTGAAAGTACCCTCTTTGTATAGGCATCTATAACGAAAACCGGTCTTTCAAGGGCGTAGAGGAGCATGGAGTCAGCGGTCTCGGGCCCGATGCCGTTGACACTCAGCAGCTCCCGCCTCAGGGTTTTGGTATCAACCTTTCTCATCTTCGAAACCCTTCCCGAATAGCGATTGATAAAGAACTCAATAAATGCCTTCAGCCTTTTGGCCTTAATATTAAAATACCCTGCAGGCCGGATCAGCCCGGCAAGCCTTTCGTGGCTCATCTCATGGATGGCCGCAGGTGTCAGGACCTTTGCCTGCTTCAGGTTCTTTATTGCACGCTCCACATTTCCCCAGTTTGTGTTCTGGGTAAGGATTGCCCCTACCATTACCTCAAAAGGGCCGTTACCCGGCCACCAGTGCTGGCGGCCAAAGGTTGAGAAGAGCCTTGAGTAGATATCCATCAACAGGTTGTCCATAGGGTGTATCAGCAGGCGGAAACCTCTTGCGTTAACTCATCAACTATCCTGAAGTACTCTTTTTCACAATTCCCCTCTATCTCCTTCATCCTCTGAAAGGGCCTGTTAAAATCCTTTTCTCCTGCAGTAAAGAGACCGTGTCCGTACACAATGGCAGCGTCTGATTCCTTTAAAAAAGCCTTTGGCACGGTCCTGACCATGCCTGTGGGGCCTGTTCCGACTTCACCCGGCACAACCGGCACTCCGCAGACATACCTTTTTTCAGGACATGCCTTATAGCACTGCCCCCTCAAGGGGCACTCCTTAAGGCAGTGCATGGACATAATCACGGAAAACCTTGGGTGACCATGAAGTATAAACTTGTAAGGGGTCGTCCGGCAGGTTGCCCTGTGGGTTGCAAACTCGGATGAGGAGGTTATCCCGACAGATGAGGAGCCGTCAACAGGCACGGCATCTATACAGCCCTCAAGCTCATCAAGGGAAGCAGCGGTTTCACTGATATATATTTTGCCGTTAAAATAACAGGATATATTTCCAAAAAAGGAATCCACCAGCCTTTCCGTCACAAGCCTTTTGCCTGCCTCCTCCACCATCGAATATACCATGGCTTCATCCTGAGGCGGGCCTTTGAGCAATGGATGAAGGCTTCCGGTATCTTCATGAACGGCCTGCTGTGGATACAAAAAGGCCTTTATCCTCTCAAACCCGTCGATTCTTTCCCGGTCCGGTTTCAGCCTATTCTTTTTGCAGGTTTCAAGATACATCAGGTGGTCATGGAAGTATTTAACAAAAGTTGAGAAGCAGGCTGAGCTGTATGAGATAAATGCCTGCTCTGGAGAGATGGTCCCGTAGCTTACAATGGCGGTCCCGGTCTCAACAACGGCAGACTTCCTCTCGGAAAGTACATGGGCTATCTTCTGCGGCTCCGGAGAATCTATAACCGGTATATCATGAAAAAACGTCCTTGTCTCGCAATCCTCAGGGACGATGGCCCTGTAGTCCGGCAGTTCGGACAGACCGTGCCTGAGCAGTGCCCTGATAATACTCCTTCGGGGCTCTTCCGGAACTGCAAAGAGCAGGGAATTGATATTCATCAGGCCAAAAACCTCTTTCAGGGCCTGAAGGCTGATGAACTGAAGGTCTGAATGGGTATTTGAATATATCTCCTCATCAATGGCGAGAAAGAGTATTTCAGACCCTTTGGCAAGCCCCTGAGAGACGAGCTTGTCAGTATATTTATCAATCAGCGCTTTCATTTTCCAGCTCTTTCATCTGCTTCTGTAACTCTCCCATCTTCGTCATAGCCCCTGATTCTGTAATACCTGTCCAGGGCATCATCAAAATCCTTCCTCCTGATTGGCGGGATTGTCACGTTTTCGTCTGAATACCCCGCATCCCTGAAAAACCTCTCCGGCAGGTCGTCATCCTTTCGTGAAAAGCCGTTCAGTGTATTGAGATGCCTTTCAAGAAGCCATGTACGCTCCCCTGCCCTCACAAGCGACTGCACATCATACTCCCTTGCCGTCACTGCGTTTATGGCCTTTGCATACTCCTCAAGGGAGGCTGCAAAGAAGACAAACTTGCATGCTGTAAGAGAATCCACCACAGTGTTTATATCCTCGGATATCTTGACCATCCTGGCCTTGCCCACAAAGGAGAACCTGTCAACAGCCACAGGTTTTCTGAGTATCTCGTAACTTATCGGATATGCCCTGAGGTGGCAGCCTCCGCGGTTTGAGGTGACATACGCAAGGGCCATACCATAGGCGCCGCGCGGGTCATAGGCCGGCAGCTCAAGCCCCTTTACCGTCATGCTGAGCTCAGGCACACCCTCTGACTCTGCAAACCTCCTTGAACCCTCGGACAGGGCATCCCCAATGCCCTGCCTCTCCCCTATAAGCGCTACATGCTCAAGGAGCTCCTCCGGAGACAGCCTTCTGCCTGAAAACTCTGAATAACAGGCAATGGTGGATGCAGCTGTAATGGTGTCAAGGCCGTAATCATTACATAGGCGGTTTGCCTCGACAATACTGCGGAGGTCACTGTTGCCGTTAAGGGCTCCAAAATGGGAGACCGTCTCAAATTCAGGCATGACCTCACCAGCCCTGCCCACTTTCTTGCATAGTATGGGGCACCCCCTGCAGCCCTTCTTTTTTGTGTGATAGACGGACTTCATTGAATACCCCGAGTATTGACCAGACTGGGGGAATACACTCTTTCTGAAATTCTCCGTGGGCTCCATCCTCCTTGCATGTATCAGGTCAACAAGGGCTGCCGTACCGAACTCGCTGAGGCCGAACTCACCAAATACTGCAGGTGAGGCCCTGAGCAGCCTCATTATCTCCTCCCTCGCCTTTTTCAATGCCCCGGGATCAGCGACCTTTACCTCCCCCGTCCCCCTTATCTTTATTGCCTTCAGTCTCTTGGCCCCCATAACAGCCCCAAGCCCGCCCCTGCCTGCAAGGTAGTGTCCGTCAAATACAATTGATGCAAACCTGACACCCCGCTCCCCTGCACGGCCGATTATGGCCGTGGACCCGTCATCACCAAGAATGGTTGCCGTTTCTTCTACATTCCTGCCGTAAAGGGGCCTTGCGTCCTTTATGGATATGTTGCCGTCCTGAATATCTATCGTCACCCACTCTCTGGATAGACCTGAGACAATGAGCATATCAAACCCCGCCCTCTTCAGTTCGGTTGCAAACCTGCCCCCCACAGAGCAGTCGAATACCGTTGATGTGAGTGGAGACCTTGAGACCACGGAGAGCCTTCCTGATGTGGGGACGGAGGTGCCGACCAGTGGGCCGGAGGCAAAGATTATCGGCATATCCTCTGAATCAAACGGTTTTGTAATGTGCTCCCTGATCAGTGCCACACCAAAGCCCCGTCCGCCGATAAATTTCTCGCATAGCTCTGGAGGAGTCTCAAATATATCCCGAACTCCTTCCGAGAGGTCTATCCTGATGCTTTTTCCTGTATACCCTGTCATTTGCACCTTCCGTTCATTTTATAAATAAATGTCAGCACCTCAGCCACAGCCCTGTAGAGTTCAGGCGGTGTTTCCTCATACATATCAAGGGTGGATAGTATCTCCACCAGGGCCTTGTCCTCATGGATGGGCACCCCGTGCTCACGGGCAAGGGCGATAATCCTCCCGGCAAGCCACCCCCTGCCCCTGGCCACCACTTTCGGTGCCGCATCAACACCCTGTCTGTATTTCAGGGCTGCTGCCTTTTTCCCCTCTTCCTTCATACCCTTATATCAAGACCTTCTGATATATCAAGACCATCTGAAACGGCGCTACTGAAGTCTGCTTTCTCCTCATGCCTGGCACTTATGCTGCCGACTTTAAGGCCGGAGGCTTCAAACTGTTTCTCAAGCACGGGCAAGCCCTCCTTCAGTGCTTCAACAAAGGCCCGGTTTTCCGTAATGAACCTGACATGGAAACGCCCTGACTGCATAAGGATATGGGCCATTATCCTGCCGGTCTCCTTCAGGTCAAGGTTGACGATACAGGAATACGCCCTCTCTTCCGGCTTCCCCCTGTATGATTCCCTGAATATCAATTCACCATCCCGCAAATCCTTCCAGATGAGGGGAATAAAGACCTGTAACGAGTCATTCAGTCTTGACTGAAGCTGAAAGAACTCTATGTTCTTGATGAGTTTGTCTATAGCCGTGTTCAGATTATCAGGCTTTATGTTGTTCTGAATCAAGTGCTCAATTACACCTGCATCCCCGAGGGCGCCTTTAATGCTGAGAAGGGTACCCTTGAGGTCGTCCTTAATAATCCGTGCAAGCCCTTTTTCAGCAGCCGGTTCAGTGCCGGCATTGAGCTGGGTCTTCTGTTGAAGCTCCTGTTTCAGCATATCATCTGTGACGAGCCTCAGGGTAAGCAGCCTTAATTTTGACTCAAAAAATATGCCGGAGGACTCTATGATATCCTTTGAAATACCCGATGCGAGCATCTCGATCTGAGGGAAGAATTTTTTTAGTGATGCAAGCTGGGGAAGCACTTCCCTGACTGATCCGGGAAGCGTTTCAATCAGGCTCTTCAGTCTTCCCATCTCCCCCGCCTCAAGTCTTGCACCCTTCAGGCTGTCAAGGGCAGAGAGGATGGAGCTTTTCAGCGTCTCTGAAGACTCACTCCCCCCTTCAACCAACCTCAGCCTTATCTCGTTTCCCGTGCCCTCTACCCTGAGCATAAGGGTTTCATTCTTCTGCAGGGGAATGTCTGTAGTTGCCTTAAGAACCGTGTTTTTCAGCCTGATGGAGACAGTGTTGCCGGAAGTGATATTTAAGACCTCAGCCGTGACAATATCCCCGATCTTTAAGGTGAGGGCCGGCCTGTCCCTGATGAAGAGGCTTAGAACCTTTCCTGTCTTATTAATCAACGGTCCTTGCATTTTGCCTTTTTCAAGTCCCCTGTATTTTAATATAAACCGGTCACTTATAGTATAATTTATT
>BTTF01000030.1:0-23187 GCA_036244995.1 bacterium
TGTTGACCTGGTCTCAAGGGAGTGTTTCAGCTGTGTTGGATAAACAAAATCATATTCAATGGCATAACCGGGTCTCATAATCTCGGCCTCTTCAAGTCCCTCGATACTTCTGACGAGCTCAACCTGTATATCGTAGGGGAGACTTGTGGATATGCCATTGGCATAGTACTCCTTTGTCCGGAGCCCTTCGGGTTCAAGGAAGACCTGGTGCCCCGGTCTTTCAGAAAATCTCACGACCTTGTCCTCTATGGATGGGCAGTATCTCGGTCCAACCCCCTTTATCCGGCCACTGTACAGGGGGGAGCGGTCGAGGCTGTCAAGGATAATCCTGTGTGTCCTTTCGTTTGTATGTGTTATAAAACAAGGCAGTTGAGGATTGGTTATTGCTTCGGTAGAGAAGGAAAACGGTATCGGCGGGTCATCACCTGATTGTTCCGTGGTCCTTGAGAAATCTATGCTCCTTGAGTCTATCCTTGGTGGTGTCCCGGTCTTTAGCCTTCCCAGTCTTAACCCGAGCTCTTTCAGAGAGTCTGAAAGGCCAAGGGACGGAAATTCTCCGGCCCTGCCCGCAGCGTGGCTGTCAAGCCCTATGTGTATCAATCCTTTTAGAAATGTGCCGGTTGTAATAATTACTGCCCCTGCCCCATAAGATACACCATGCGAGGTTGATACGCCCGTGACGTGTCCGTCCTTTGTGTTTATCCTTTCAACAGATGCCTGTTTTATTGTCAGCTTCGGCTCTGATTCAAGTACTTCGCGCATCGTAAGGCGGTAAAGTACCCTGTCTGCCTGGGCCCTGAGGGACCAGACTGCCGGTCCTTTACTGCTGTTCAGCATCCTGAATTGTATGCCGGCCCTGTCTGTGACCCTGGCCATCTCTCCCCCGAGTGCATCTATCTCTCTTACGATGTGTCCCTTTGCGAGCCCGCCTATTGCCGGGTTGCAGGACAGCTGTGCAATGGTGTCGAGGTTCATGGCAAAAAGGCATGTCGAAAGACCCATCCGTGCACAAGCAAGGGCTGCCTCACATCCTGCATGGCCACCGCCTACAACTATAATGTCGTATTCAGATTCAGTATACATTTCAGTGATTAGGGGCTTTTTCATTAAACATTATAATGCTTTCTTAACTCGCTTATCTTCTTATACCCCTCCGGACTCAATTTTCTGAGGTCGCCTTCGCTTTCTTCGAGTCTTTCGGTCACTTTTGTCTTCATATCTTCAGGGGTTTTTTCTGCTGCCAATAATCCTACATAGAGGGATGAGACGGCATAGAGGAAACTTATGTTTTCCTGGTCCATTTCAAGCAGTCTCTGAAATACAAGTGTGGGAAACAGGGGGTTGTCGACAGCGTATACAATATCGTACATCTTGTCGATTATCAGGGATTCATTAATCATTACATCAACATCAACAACCGGCCTCCCCTTGTCATCCTTGTCAAGATATTCAAAACCCTTTACTGCCTTGATAGTCTCATCAAAACATTTCTTTTCACAGAAAAAGGCCGGGATGTTTATACAGAAAAGTCCGTGAACCATATAAAAGAGTTTTCCCTCCTGCCGCTCCCTTACTACCCGTATTTCCTTGCCGCATTTGTCACAGTGCGTCACCAAATTCGTTGCCATACATGCTCCTTTTATAACAGAAATAAAGTCAGTCCCGGGCGGTGCTTAAGCTCGGTCTCTGCCTTTTATGGTAATAACTGTACGGTCGATATTGCAAGTCCGGCAAAAGAAGATGAGTTTTCCGCTTGTCTCCAAAATAGAGATGAAGGTGTTAATAATCCCGTTCTTTTTCCTGCCGGCAGATTCTCCGGGTTTACCTCGTGTGTTGATTGGTGGTATACTAATTCTCATTTTTGCAGGTATATTCGGATATGAACGGACTCCTGAAAGGAAGATATGGAAAATGTGTTTAGAGGATTATTAGTGAGGCTTGTCTTGTGGTTACCTTCTTTCAGTGCCCCCAGGGTTTTATGTATTGTATTTTGCCTGTCTCTGATCTTTTCTTCTGCTGTCCCAGCCCTTGCCTCCCAGGAAGGCCCGATAGTGAAAGTAATCGAGATCAAGGGCCTGAAGAGGGTAGATGAGGGCGCGATTCGCAAGAGACTTTCGCAGAAAGCAGGACAACCCCTTGCAGAAGAAGATATATCAAGGGATATAAAGAGCATCTACAAGATGGGATATTTTGATGATGTAAGGGTGGAGGCCGAACCATTTGAGGGCGGCCTGAAGATAATATATATAGTTAAGGAAAAGCCAACTATTGTGAGAGTGGGGTTTCAGGGCAACAAGGAGTATGATGACGATAAACTCAGGGAGCAGATAACCATTACATCAGGTGCAATCGAGGATGCAACGCTTATCCGGGATAATGTTCATAGGCTGAGGGCGTTTTATGAAGGTGAAGGATATTGGCTTGCCGGTATTGTGCCTGTTGTCAGACAGATTACAGAAAATGAGGTTTCTCTGACCTTCCTGATCAAAGAGGGCAAAAAGGTAAAAATAAAGGAGATCAGGATAGAGGGGAATGAGGCATTATCTGACCGTGAGATTAAAAAGGTTATGAAGACAAAGAGCTGGGGGCTCCTGTCATTCATTACATCTTCAGGGTATTATAAAGAGTCCGAAATGAAGGCGGATATAGAGAGGATCAGGGATCTTTATTATGACAACGGTTATCTTAATGTCGTTGTATCCGGGCCTGAAACGAGGCTTACTCCGGACAGGACGGGGATGATAGTCAGTCTTACTATCTCCGAAGGGCCTCAATACAGGATTTCAACCATCAGGTTTGTGGGTAATAAGGCCTATGACGACAAAACCCTGAGGGAACTGCTGCCGCTCAGGAAAGGAGAGGTGTTCAGCAGGAAAAAGCTGAGGGAAGGGATCAGAAAAATCACTGACTTTTATTCCGAGAAGGGCTATGCCCTTGCCTCTGCGGAGCCGGATATTGTGCCTGATGAGAAGACTCATAAGGTCTCCGTAA
Source organism: bacterium (assembly GCA_036244995.1). Taxonomy (GTDB): domain Bacteria; phylum Nitrospirota; class Thermodesulfovibrionia; order Thermodesulfovibrionales; family JdFR-85; genus BMS3Bbin07. Next base: position 2,992 of record BTTF01000030.1, read on the forward strand.
TCATGAATATTGATGAAGGTGACATCTTCAGGGTCGGCAGGATAGAGATTACGGGAAATTCCAGGACAAAGGATAAGGTTATAAGGAGAGAGATGAGGCTGGATGAGGGGGATATCTTCAACAGCAAACTGCTCAGGCGGAGTTATGAACGGATAAACAATCTGAACTTCTTTGAAACAGTAGACCTTGTGCCCAGGCCGGAGGTTGAAAAGAAGTTAATTGATATTGATATAAAGGTAAAAGAGAAGGCAACCGGTTTTTTGAGTGTTGGCGGGGGGTACAGCACCGTAGACAGGCTTGTGGCCATGATAGACCTTACACAGGGAAACCTGTTCGGTACGGGCAGGTATATAAAATTGAAGGGAGAATTTGGCGGGCGCTCAACCTTTTATGAAGTTTCATACAAGGACCCGTGGTTTCTCGACAAGCCGGTCTCTCTAACCCTGAGTGCTTACAATACCGAAAGAGACTATATCGGATATAACAAGAAAGCAACCGGCGCGTCGGTTGGGTTTGGCAAGAGATTTAATGATTTCTGGAGCTCAAGCCTTGGGTACAGGTATGAGCGTGTAACAATATTCGATGTGTTGGAGGATGCATCCAATATTATAAAAGAACAGATCGGCACCAACATTACAAGCAGTGTAACTCCTTCTGTAGTCAGGGATTCAAGGGACAACTATCTTGACCCTGCAAGCGGTTCAAGGAACTCCCTCTTTGTGACTTATTCGGGACTTGGGGGTGATAACTACTTTGTTAAAGGTCTTTTTGATTCAAGGTGGTTCTTTCCGTTTGGGAGGACAACGGTCTCTCTCAGGGGAAGGATAGGTTATGCCAGCGGTCTATTTGATAGAAAACTTCCCCTTTATGAGCGGTTTTACGTGGGGGGGATGTACACCATCAGGGGACTTGACTTTGGAGAGGGTGGACCAAGGGACGAAAACGGCGATGTCATAGGAGGCACAAAGGAGTTGTTATTTAATGCCGAGTATATCGTTCCCTTGCTGGATGAGATCAAGCTTAAGGGTGTTGTCTTTTTTGACCTCGGACGGGCCTATGGAAGCTCCGAGAGCTTTGGGAGTGATCTGAGATATACAACGGGTGCCGGCATCAGGTGGGTTTCACCTATAGGTCCAATTAGGATAGAATATGGATATAACCTTGCCAGGAGAGATGATGAGAGTACCGGCAGGGTAGAGTTTGCCTTCGGGAGTTTCTTTTGATGGACGTTTGACCAGGTGGCATGATGACTATACCTAAATAAGGAGGATAGGGTTTAATGAAAAGAGTGGGAATTCTATTGATTGTTGGATTGCTTTTCAGCAGTCTTGCTTATGGGGCAGAATTAAAGATTGGGTATGTGAATCTTCAGAAGGCATTAAACGGGTCTGAAGGAGGTAAGAAGGCAAAGGCTGACCTTGATGAAATAATCAAGGCCAAGCAGGTGGTCATAGACAAGAAGGGTAAGGAGCTTGAGAAACTGAAGGAGGATCTGAATAAACAGTCAGCCCTGCTTTCAGAGGATGCAAAGAAGGCCAGGCAGGAAGACCTTGACAGGAAGATGAGGGATTTTCAGCGGTTTGTTCAGGATGCACAGGCAGAAGTCAAGAAGCGCGAATCCGAGTTCACTAATGAGCTTTTGAAGGATTTGAGAACAATTATAGCAGCGATCGGTAAGGAAGAGCACTATACTTTGATACTGGAAAAAGTGGAGGGCGTTGTCCTTTATGCCGACAAGTCTATTGACCTTACTGACAAGGTTATCAGTAAATACAATGAAAAGATGAAGGATGGGAAGTGAGACTCAGAGATTTGGCGGCTAAAATTGATGCAAGGCCCCTTTCAGATGCCGATATTGAGATAAAAGGGGTTGGGGGCATAGATTCTGTAAAAGAAGGATATTTAACCTTGCTTACGAGTAATAAGTTGATTCCGCAACTCAGGGCTTCCGCTGCAGCAGCGGTCATTGTCAAAGAGCCAATAACTGAGATTGGTATTCCACAGATTGCTGCTGAAAATCCACTCCTTGCCTTTGCCGGGGCACTGGAGATTTTTTATGTGCAGCCTCACAGGCCTGAGGGTGTGATGCCAGGGGCTACTGTTTCTGATTCTGTCAGGCTTGGCAGGGATGTATCAGTTTATCCGATGAGCTTTCTTGCTGAAGGGGTTACTGTTGGAGACAGGACCGTGTTATACCCAGGGGTCTTTGTAGGGAGGGGTTCTTCCATAGGAGAGGACTGTATTATCCACCCAAACGTTACCATCCGTGAAGGGGTGACGATTGGCTCGAGGGTGATAATTCATTCAGGAGCTGTAATCGGGTCCGATGGTTTCGGCTATGTCTTTTCAGATGGCAGGCACTGCAAGATTCCCCAGGTAGGAGGGGTGATTGTCGAGGATGATGTGGAGATTGGCGCCTCAGTTACCATAGACAGGGCAACTACCGGTAACACAATGATCGGAGAAGGCACAAAGATAGATAATCTGGTGCAGGTAGGGCATAACGTAAGCATAGGCAAACATTGTATTATAGTGGCACAGGTTGGTATTGGCGGGAGCACGGAGATAGGGAATTATGTGACCCTTGCCGGACAGGTAGGTGTTTCAGACCATGTGCAGATAGAGGACGGATGTATTGTGGGAGCAATGTCAGGGGTTGTCGGCAGGCTTCAGAAGGGTACTTATTCCGGTATCCCGGTAATGCCGCATTTTAAATGGCTCAGAGTGAGAGCCCTGTATGAGAGGCTTCCTGAGTTACAGAAAAAGATAAAAGAACTTGAAAAAAAAGTAGGCAGTGCAGAGAAAGGAGGTAGGGATGATTGATGTTAAAGAGATTATGAAAGCCCTGCCCCACAGATATCCCTTTCTGATGCTTGACAGGGTTACAGAGGTTGAGGATGGAAAGCGGGCTGTGGGAGTCAAGAATCTCACCATGAATGAGGCTTTTTTCCAGGGTCATTTCCCCGGAAATCCTATAATGCCCGGAGTGCTTATTGTCGAAGCCCTGGCGCAACTGTCAGGGGTGCTTGCCTATAAGTCAGGCGCTGCAGGCAAGGCCACTTATTTTTTGAGTATAGAGAAGGCTAAGTTCAGGAAACCTGTGGTGCCGGGTGATCAGCTGACGTTAGAGGTTAACGTTCTGAGAGGACGGGGGACGATCTGGAGATTTGCAGGCACTGCCCACGTAGGAGACAAGCTTGTAGCAGAGGCAGAGTTTACAGCCATGGTTACCGACAGGGAGCTGTAGGGATTTGAATGATTTTAAGGTGTAAGATTGATTGAGGAATTCCAGATTGCAAAGAGGAGATAGTTATGTCCGGGATACATTCTACAGCAATAATTCATGATGGTGCTGAAATCGATAAAGATGTCACTATAGGACCATTCTGTATAATCGGCGGCAATGTAAAGATAAAGAAAGGTACGAGACTCATGAACAATGTTGTAGTTGAGGGTGATGCCGAGATCGGCGATTCCTGTACCGTTTATCCCTTTACAAGTATCGGTCTTGCGCCTCAGGACCTTAAATACAAGGATGAGCCTACAGGCGTAAGGATTGGTGATCGAAATATCATTCGTGAGTATATATCGATCCATCGTGGTTCAGTGGGAGGCGATGGATATACAGTGATAGGTGATGACAATTTCCTGATGGCCTATATCCATATAGCACATGACTGCAAGGTTGGAAACAGGACCGTAATGGCAAATGCAGTCACCCTTGCAGGACATGTAAAGATAGAGGATTATGCCGTAATAGGAGGAATTGTGGCAATACACCAGTTTAACAGGATTGGTGCCTATGCAATGGTGGGCGGATTCAGTGGTGTGACACAGGACGTTCCTCCCTATACGGTTTCATCTGCCCTGGGTTCAAAGTTAAGGCTTTATGGGCTTAATATGGTTGGACTTAAGAGGTATGGATTTTCTGCGGAGACGCTTTCAGAGTTGAAAAGGGCTTATCATATCCTCTTCAGGGAGGGCCTGACCCTCAAGGATGCCATAAAAAAAGTTCAGGAAGAACTCCCCTATACTGAAGAGATAGCTCATCTTATTGAGTTTATTAATGAGAACAGGAGGGGTATCTGCAGACCCGGGAAAAAGTCTTCGGAGAGAAACAAAGCCGAATAATCCGTAGATTTCGCAGATGGCCCGGATTTTCAGAATCCCGAATCAGGTTCGGGAAATCTAATAAAATCAACAGATTAAGTTATTCAGTCTATTCGCCTCGCCAGGCATGTGGATAGGGATTCAGGGTGCTAACCCTGTAGAAATCTATAATTTGAGTAAAGGCTCATGGTTTTTCCTTTTAAAATAAAATGAAAAAAATCGGTATTGTATCCGGAAAAGGTGAACTTCCCTGTCTCCTTGCCAGAGAGGCAAGGAGACAGGGTTATTATGTAGTAATGATAGCCCTTGATCCTATTGCCGGCCCTATGAACGGATGTGCAGATGAGGTGAAGAGAATCAATGTGGGCAAGCTTGGTGAGATAATAAAGACATTGAAGGCCTCAGGTATTCAGGAGGCAATAATGGCAGGAAAGGTATCGAAGAGTCTCATTTACCAGGGTAAAATTACGCCTGATATGAGGGCGGTAAAGCTGCTCTTTACCCTGAAAGACAGAAAGGACGATACCATTCTTCAGGCTATAACCGATGAGATAGAGTCGGAGGGGATAAGAATGCTGAGGACAACGGACTTTGCCGGTGATATGCTTATGCCTGCCGGGCTTCTCACCCAGCGCGGAACCACCACGGCAGAGGATAAGGATATAGCGTTTGGTCTTGGCATTGCTAAAGAGATAGGCAGAGTTGATATAGGCCAGACTGTTGTGGTTAAAGGCAGGGCTGTAATGGCGGTAGAGGCTATAGAGGGGACCGATGAGGCAATCCGCAGGGGGGGAAGGCTTGCTGGAGATGGAGCGGTAGTTGTGAAGGTGAGCAAGCCCCGGCAGGATATGCGATACGATGTCCCTGTCGTCGGTCTTGATACCTTAAGGGCAATGATTGAGGTGCGGGCATCTGTTCTTGCTGTTGAGGCAGGAAGGGCTCTTATTATTCAGCGTAAAGAGATGATATCCACGGCAAATGAGGCCGGGATCTCAATCATGGGAGTTTGAGGGCATTTAGAGTCATTGCAATAAGTTTTTGCGTTTTTTGTAGTCCTTTCCTGAAATCTTCGTAAAAAACTGTTATAATATCTTGGGGGATTTCTTTGCTTTTTACTTTTATTATATGAGAGTCTTATTGAATAGTATCCACTTCAACCGGGGGGACAATATTGATGAAATATCTAAATAGATTGCTCCCGCTTTTAGTCCTTCTCTTTACAGCGTTATTACTCATGCTGCTCTGTTATTCAGGAAAAAAACATAATGATGAGATGCTGAAAAGGCATGTCCTCTCTCTGTTGGAAGGCTCAAGGGTAAGGCTTACCGAGAGCATCAAGACAAGGGTTCTTGCCATTGAGGCACTTTCAGAACACCTGCAGGGTCATATCTGGAAGGGAGACCCGATTGAAGAGATGAAAGAGATGTTTATCATGATCTCCGACCCAGTATATAGAACATTTAAAGGGTTTCAGTCCATTAACTGGGTTAACAGGGATGGTGCTATCAAGTGGACTTATCCCCTTAAAGGTGAAGAACTTGTGAAGGCAATGGCCGGTAACTATTCACAGGAAGCTATGCTGAAGGCTGAGAAGTACCGTTCATTCAGTATTACACCGGTTATAGAAACAGCAGGTAATAAGCCTGTAGTGTCAGTTTATTACCCGGTTGTGGACAAAAAGGGTGAAATAAGGGGATATGTAGATGGTGTATTTGAGATAAATTCCCTTATTGAGGCTTCTGTTACAGACAGGCTTGATGTTGATTTCATGGTGATGCAGGATGGGAAAGTCCTGTTTTCATCGCGAAGTGAAACACTTGAAGGCAGGTGGCCCGGAAATCACAATAGCTCTCTTATTAGTAGTAGCATGGCGGAAGATGTTGTTGGTATTTCGGGTCTGTCCCTGACCCTCCGGATGTGGCCGACAGAGAGGCTGATAAGACTTTACCGGGTTACGCACAGGTCGCAGTGGCCCATCCTGATAGGGCTGCCTTTTATGGCGCTCGCACTCTCCTATGGTGTTTATATACTCCAGAGACATTACGTTGAACTCAAGACAAAAGACCGGGCGCTTCGTGAGTCCGAGATAAAATTCCGCTCCCTTGTTGAACATTCCCTTGCAGGGGTATATCTGATCCAGGATGGTTTTTTCAGGTATGTTAATCCGAGGTTCTGTGAGGTCTTTGGTTATAATTCTCCGGAGGAGATCATTGATAGGAAGGGACCATTGGACCTTACCCGTTCGTCCGACTGGCCGGTGGTTGAGGAAAACCCCGGAAGGAGGTATGAAGGAGAGGTTGAGTCAATAAACTATGTCCTCAAGGCAGTAAAAGCCAACGGTGAGGTTTTTGACATTGAGGTATATGGGGCAAATACCCTCTTCAACGGCAGGCCGGCAGTTATAGGAATGCTTCTTGATATAGCAGAGAAGAAGAGGCTTGAGGAGCAGTTGAGACAGTCGCAGAGGCTTGAATCGATAGGCTTGCTGGCGGGTGGCATTGCCCATGACTTCAACAATATCCTTATGGCTATAACAGGTTATGCGTCCCTTCTGAATATGAAGCTGGAGGACGGAGTACTCAGGAATCATGTAGATCAGATACTGAAGGCATCCGACAGGGCAGCAAACCTGACGCATGGCCTCCTCGCCTTCAGCCGCAGGCAGTTGCTCCAGCCGCAGCCGGTCTATTTCGGGAAGATAATCAGGGATTTCGAGAAGATTTTAAGGCGGGTTATCCCTGAAAATATAGAGTTTGTTCTAGATCTCAGGGATACAAGGGCTGTAATGGTAGACCAGGGTCAGATAGAGCAGGTGATAATAAACCTTGCCACAAATGCCAGGGATGCCATGTCAGAGGGTGGAAAACTCATTATTGAGACCTTTGAGGTTGCCTTTGATGAGGCTTATCTTGAAAGACATTCATGGGTCAACAAGGGTGGCGGCTTTGTCTGTCTTTCCATCAGCGACACGGGTGAAGGGATGCCGCCGGATGTAAAAGAGCATATCTTTGAGCCTTTTTTTACCACAAAGGGAGTAGGCAAAGGTACCGGCTTAGGCCTTTCGACAGTATACGGTATCATCAAACAACATAATGGTTTTATCCATGTTTACTCAGAGGAGGGCAGGGGTACAACTTTTAAGGTATACCTTCCTGTAACAGAGTCAGAGCCGGTATGTATAAGCCATCCATCAGAGTCTCCCATAAGTGGTGGTTCAGAGACCATACTCCTGGCTGAGGATGAGAATAACGTGAGGGAGACGATCAAGGAGGCGCTGGAGGAGTATGGATACACCGTGTTTGTTGCAAGGAACGGTGAGGAGGCAATGACCCTCCTGAATGAGAAATCCGGCGAATTTGACCTTATGATACTTGATGTTGTGATGCCGAAAGAAGGCGGAAAGGAAGTGTACGAAAAGGCAAAGGGGCTTGGTTTCAGGGGAGAAGTGATTTTTATAAGTGGGTACACGATAAACACCATACAAAACTTTATCATTGAAGAGGATATCAATTTTCTTACAAAACCCTTCAGACCTGTTACACTCGTAAGAAAGGTGAGAGAGGTCCTGGATAGCAGTGAAAAAGAATAATGAATATTCAATCCTGGTAGTTGATGATGACGTGGCAGTGAGGGATGTGCTTGTCATGTTGCTCAGTGATGTTGGCTATAGAGTCAGCGATACGGGCAGTCCTCATGAGGCGCTTAAACTGCTCTCCGAGAGGTCTTTCGACCTTGTTCTATCAGATATTATCATGCCGGAGATGGATGGCCTGACACTCCTGAGCGAGATTCATGCCAAGGTCCCTGATCTTCCCGTCATACTGCTGACAGCCTATCCTGATCTTGATCTTTCTATAGAGGCTTTAAAACACGGTGCCCATGATTTTATTATCAAACCCTTTAATCTGGAGTACCTGCTCCATGCAGTAAAAAAGGCTCTGAATTATTGTGAAGGTTTGAGGTTGCAAAAGGAGTACAATCGAAGGCTGGAGAATACGGTAGTTGAAAGGACAGCTGAACTCCGTGAAGCCCTCCAGCAGATAAAGGCTGCGAGCAAGGAGATAATAGAGAGGCTCACCGTGGCGGCTGAATACAGGGATGAAGATACCGCAAGTCATATCCGGAGGATAAGCCTTTATTCAAACCTTATTGCAGAGGAACTCAAAATGCCCCCGGATTTTATTGAAAATATAACATACGCAAGTCCCATGCATGATGTTGGAAAGATAGGCATACCGGACGGAATACTCCTTAAACCCGGCAGGCTTACAGCGGAGGAGTTTGATGTTGCAAGGGTTCATTCCAAAATAGGCTACGAGATTTTAAAAGGTTCATCCTATCCGGTCATACAGATGGGCGCCTCGATTGCACTAACCCACCATGAGAGATGGGATGGAACCGGTTATCCCAAGGGACTCAAGGGAGAAGAAATTCCTGTTGAGGGCAGAATCGTGATGCTCGTTGACCAGTATGATGCTTTAAGGTCCACAAGACCGTACAAGAGGGGACTCAGTCACGAAGATGCTTACGAGATTATTACTGAGGGGGACGGACGGACAATGCCGGATCATTTCGATCCGTCAATGCTCGATCTCTTCTTAAGGACACATAAGGAGTTTAAAAAGGTTTTTGATAAAATCACGTAGTCCTGATCAGCGTTGTGCAATCCTTTCCTTGTCGCCCCCTTGTTGTAACTCGGCCCTGAGCATCTTCACCTGGATCTGAAAATCAGTCATGAGTTTGGCGGGAACGGTGCGATTTCTCGGCAGTTTGATCTTCAGTGGGTTCAGGAATTTACCATAACGCTTTATGCTGTAATGCAGATGCGGGCCTGTTGAAAGCCCCGTACTGCCGACATAGGCTATGATGTCGCCCTGGCTGACCTTTTTGCCCTTTCTTGTTCCCTTCTTTATCCTTGAGAGGTGTCCGTAATATGTCTCATACCCATTGGGATGCTTTATTATTACAAGCTTGCCGTATCCACCATTCCAGCCGGCAAACCTGACGGTACCGTTACCTGCGGCTGATACCGGTGTTCCCCAGGGCGCTGCATAGTCAATCCCAAGGTGGGCCCTGTAGGTTTTCAGGATAGGATGCTTCCTCCTGTAGGTAAATCCGGAACTTATGTATCTGAACCTGAGAGGAGCCCTCATAAGGGCCTTTTTGAGAGAACTCCCTTTAGTGTCATAGTAGCCGGTCCTTCCGTTTACCTTAAACCCGTAGGCATCATACGTTTTTCCATTGTTTGTAAATTCTGCGGCAAGTATTTTGCCGTATCCCTTGAAGACGCCGTTGAGCCACAGCTCTTCTACAAGCAGCCTGTAACTGTCGCCCTGTCTCAATTCAGTAACAAAATCAATGCTGGATTCAAATATCTCGGCCATGTCAAAGGCAATTCTCACGTGTTCCCTGTCGTTACCGATGGAATTGATGAGGTTGTCTTTAATGGTCCCTGTAATAACTGATTGACGCCTGTCATAGGTAACCCTGACTTTTTCTGCCGTGAAGCCTTTGGGGCCTTTTATTACCTTCAGGTAATGAGAGTCGTCTATTGAATATCTGAAGTTCTTTATCTCTTTTCTCTCAGACCCGTCCGGCCTTAGAGTGCTTATCACATAGGAGCGGTTAGGTTTTACCCTTATGAGATTATAGACTTTCCTTGATGCCCTGGTAAGTTTGTAGAGCGTTTGCATGTCAAGCTCATGCCTTTTAAAGATTTCAGAGAGCGTTTCCCCTTTTTTTATAATTCCCGTTATTTCTGTAATTTCAGGGAAAGGCAGTGATACTGGATGTCCCGGGAAGTCCGTCGGGGTTTCTCTTCCAAACAGGCTGTTGAGATAAAAGGCAAGAAAAAAAATCAGTACAAGTAATAAACCTGACAGTGCTTTCTTCATGATGATATTATATTATGTTGGGGTACTTATTGCCAAGTAAAATTGTTCTTTCCCGGAATTGCAATAGAGACGGACACAGAGTTTTTACTCATTCTCGACAGACATCCTGTCTATCTCCGAGGTAATTATCACGGCTTACCATCCGGGTAAGCCATATGTGATAATTAAATCCGTTCAAACTCTGTATCCGTCTCTATTGCCAAAGGCTGACAGGTTTTCTGTCGGCGATCTTGGGAAAGATTGAAAAGTTGATGATAAAAATGTTTATACTTTATGTGTGAACTGGAAAACAGTATACAGGATAATCTTTTTTCTCTGGGTCGGAATTGTTGGTGTTTTATCTGTCATACCTTCTCCGGACAAGGTGGTTGCGGTACCGGATAAATTCGCCCATTTTGTTGCCTATTTCATAACTGCATCGTTATGTTATTGTGCCTTTAAGAGGGAAAAACTATCTTTTCTTATCTTCCTGGGTATTGCAGTCTTTCTTTACGGTATAGCAATAGAGGTTGTCCAGTACTTTCTGCCGTACAGGGATTTCAGTATAGGTGATATAATTGCCAATGCCTCCGGCATAGGCACCTTCTTTGTTATTTGGGGAGTTTATTCCAGGACCGTAAGACAAAAGAGGGGAAGGCTGAAGTAATTATTTATCATGACAGATCATATTGTCGAATCTATCAGTAGTGTATACAGGAGAATCTCACATGCTGCGATGAGGGTTGGAAGAGACCCCCTGGAGGTGAAGCTTGTTGCAGTCACCAAGACAGTCTCTCCCGAGGCCATAAGAGAGGCTGTGGATGCCGGGGTAAGACTTCTTGGCGAAAGCAGGGTGCAGGAGGCAAAGGAGAAGATTGCAGTCCTGAATGGAGTCTTGCCTGATACGGTCTCGTGGCACATGATTGGAAAGCTCCAGAACAACAAGGCAAAGCTTGCAGTTCAACTCTTTGATATGATACAGTCAGTGGATTCAGTGGATTTAGCTAAAAGGATAGACCGTTATGCATCAGAGGTAGGGAAGGTCCAGAGAGTCCTTTTACAGGTAAAACTTGCCGGCGGGGAAACAAGGTCCGGGATAAATCCGGAGGGGCTCACTGCCATCCTTGAAGAGATCGGGAAATTGCATAATCTTGTGGTTGAGGGATTGATGACCATACCGCCGTTTCCTGAAACACCTGAGGACGTCAGGCCCTGGTTCAGGAGACTCAGGGAAATAAGGGATGGGGCTGAAACGAGAGGGTTTAAACTTCCTGAACTCTCCATGGGAATGTCCGGTGATTTTGAGGTGGCTGTGGAGGAAGGAGCGACCATGGTAAGGGTCGGGTCCGCGATTTTTGGAAGGAGGTTATATCAGTGACAGGGTTTATTGGTGGCGGTAACATGGCGGAGGCGATAATAAACGGACTCCTTGCTGCATCCGGAGACAGGATAGTAGTATCAGATAAAAGTGAGGAGAGACTGGATTACCTGAAGAAGAAATACCGTGTAAATACTACTACCGATAACAGGGAAGTGCTGTCGGTGTCAGATGTTATTATCCTTGCAGTAAAACCCTCGGATATTGGAGGGGTTACTGCTGAGATAAGAGATGGGATTACGGACAGACACCTCGTTGTCTCGATTGCTGCAGGAATAAAACTCGCATATCTTTCAGGGAGGCTCAATATTAAAAGACTCATCAGGGTGATGCCTAATGCCCCTGCCTTTGCGGGAGAGGGGATGAGCGTAGTCTCTCCCCTGGAGGGGACAGAGAATAAGGATTTAAAGACGGTTATAGATATATTCAGGACAGTAGGAGAGGTGCTGGTGCTGGGTGAAGACAAGATGGATGCGGTAACGGCCCTCAGCGGGAGCGGCCCTGCCTTTTTTGCGTATTTTGTTGAATCAATGGCAGAGGCCGGTGTGAGAATGGGCATTAGCGCCTCTGACGCCCTTGTCCTTACTCTGCAGACCGCCTCGGGAACAATAAAGATGCTGAAGCAGGGGCAGACGCCTGCAGAATTAAAGCAGATGGTGACTTCTCCGGGCGGAACTACTGCCGAGGGTCTTTACATACTTGAAAGAAACTCTCTTAAGGCTGCCGTAAAAGAGGCCGTTGAGGCCGCTGCAAGGCGGGCAGAAGAGTTAAGCGGGAGGCAGTAGAATGTTTATCCTTGGTAATCTGTTTATAGCAGTGGGTAATATCCTTGATATTCTGCTGAGTATCTATATGTGGGTGATTATTATTGCTGCCCTCATAACCTGGGTTAATCCCGATCCGTACAACCCGGTTGTCAGATTTCTCTACAGGGCAACAGAACCGGTTTTAAGTCCCATAAGGAGGAAGCTTGGTATATATGGCGGCATGGATTTCTCTCCTCTGATAGTGATACTCGGGATTGTTTTTGCCAGATACTTCATTGTAAGGAGTCTGATTGAACTTGGTTACAGACTGAAAGGAGGCACGTTATGAGAATTACACCCCTTGATATTCAGCAGAAACAGTTTCCCGTTAAGTTCAGGGGATTTGATGTTGAGGAGGTTTATGCCTTTTTAGAGGTGATCCGCGAGGAGATGGAAGACCTCTTGAGGGAGAACGCCTCATTGAAGGAGCATCACCACAGGTCAGAGGCTCAGCTGCAGGAGTTCAGGGATATGGAGAACACCCTGCGGGAGACACTCATGACTGCCCAGCAGATGGTGGAGGATTACAAGACAAATGCGAGAAAAGAGGCCGAGTTGATATTAAGGGAGGCTGAACTCAAGGCGGATTCCCTTATAAAGGATGCCCAGGAAAGGGTTGTAAAGATACACGAGGATATCGTGGATCTGAAGGGTATAAGGAGGCATTTCAAGGAGGAGCTCAAGAGGTTGATAGAGAGCCACGTCAGGATGCTTGAGTTTGATGAGTTAAGAGAGTCTGAGGAAGACAGTGCTGCGGGGTCATTAGAGAGTGAAATACAGGGCGATTAAGGGCGTACAGGATATACTGCCTCCTGATGTCTATCTATGGCAGGAAGTTGAGTCCATGGCACGTCAGGTCTTTTCACCTTTCGGATACAGGGAGATAAGGACCCCGGTTATGGAGTTTACAGAGGTTTTTACAAGAAGCATCGGCGAGACTACGGATATCGTGGAGAAGGAGATGTATACCTTTAACGACAGGGCCGGCAGGAGTATAACACTCAGACCTGAAGGCACTGCTCCTGTGGTGAGGGCTTATGTAGAGAACCATCTTTATAGTCTTCCGTCACCTCAGAAATATTATTATATCGGGCCCATGTTCAGGTATGAAAGACCTCAGAAGGGGAGGTTCAGACAGTTTCATCAGATAGGTGTTGAGGCCTTTGGTGAAGAGGACCCGCGAATGGATGCCGAGGTGCTTGATATGCTGAGGTGTTTTCTTGAGAGAGTAGGGGTGGATAACCTCAGGTTTGAGGTCAATTCCATTGGTTGTGGCGAATGCCGTCCCCTCTACAGAAGTGCCCTGGTAGATTTTCTGACCGGACAGATAGATTCCCTTTGTTCAGATTGCAGGAGGAGATATGAGGTTAATCCCCTCAGGGTGCTTGACTGCAAGGTGAAGGGGTGTGAGGAGATAAAGAAGAGTGCCCCCGGGATAACGGATTATCTCTGTTCAGGGTGCAGGGAGCATTTTGATGCCCTTCTGGGATATCTTGAGTTGCTTAAAATCCCCTTCAGCGTTAATCCTGCAATGGTTCGGGGACTTGATTACTATACAAGAACAACATTTGAAGTCACCTCCGAATCCCTGGGTGCCCGGAATGCCGTGGCAGCAGGTGGCAGATACGACAAGCTGATCGAGGAGTTTGGCGGCCCGGCTGTTCCGGGGATTGGCTTTGCCATAGGTATGGAACGCCTTACTTCTCTAATCAGGGATCGTCACGGCATTGTGGAACCGGTCCCGGCAGTCTACTTTGCGGCTATCGGGGACGAGGCTGAGAAGGCTGCGTATAAACTCGCCTCCGAGATGCGGACAAAGGGAATCCGGGTGGAGCTGGATTACTCGGGGGCCTCGCTGAAGAGCCGGTTCAGAAAGGCTGACAGGCTTAAGGCAACATATGTCTTTATACTCGGGGAGGATGAGTTGTCAAGGGGGCATATACGCTATAAAAGACTTTCCGATGGAGAGCAGGGAGAGATAAATAAAGATGATGTTATGCAGTTTTTCGGGTAATGTGTTTATGAAAGGGACACGGGTGTCTATGATATGAATATTCAGAGCATGACAGGATTTGGACAGGCTGAAGAGAATGGGGTGAGAGTGGAGGTCCGTTCAGTGAACCACAGGTACCTGGATCCCCGGTTCAGGATTCCTGTCTTTATTAATCCTTATGAAATAACCCTCAGGAATATGATAAAAGAGCGGTTTGCAAGGGGGAGGTTTGATGTCACCATAGCCCTTACAGACAAGGCGGATGTAAAGCTCGGTATCAACCGGGGGCTTGCCGCGAATCTGTTTCAGGCTTTGAGGGGATTGCAGGAAGATCTGGGCCTGAAAGAAGGGCCGTCCCTTGATCACCTCTTCTGGTTCAGGGATATTCTTTTCAGGGAAGAGCCCGGATACAACCCTGAAGACCTCATTTGTGTATTCGAGTCAGCCCTTGACAGGATTGCCGGGATGAGGCAAAGAGAGGGTGAGCACCTGGTTGAGGATATCCTGACAATGGTTAAGGCACTGGAGGAGCGGCTTGAGGCAGTCAGGACAGAGGTTGAAGGCGTGCTTGAAAAGACCTATGAACGGATAAGGGCGCGCATATCAGAGCTCGTAAAGGAGACAGCTATAGATGATACAAGACTGTTGCAGGAGGCAGCCTTCCTGGCTGAGAAGGCTGATATATCAGAGGAGATTACAAGGATTCAAAGCCATATTTCACAGGTAAGAAAAATCATTTCAGAAGGTGGTACAATAGGCAGGAAACTCGATTTCCTGCTGCAGGAGCTTTTGAGAGAGATTAACACCATCGGTTCAAAGAGCAGTGAGTACAGGGTCTCGGACCTTGTTATACAGATGAAGACAGAGATTGAGAAGATAAAGGAGCAGGTTCAGAATTTACAGTAATAACGAACACTGGAGGAGAGATGAGAAGGGATTCAATGGCAGTGCTTGTTAATATAGGATTTGGCAATATGGTTTCTTCCTCGAGGGTCATAGCTATAGTAACACCAGGTTCTGCACCTATGAAGCGGTTGAGGGATGAGGCAAAGAAAAGAGGTAAACTTGTAGATGCAACAGAGGGCAGGAGAACCCGTTCCATAATCGTGACGGACAGTGACCATGTGATACTGTCGGCCCTGCAGCCGGAAACCATAACGCAGAGATTTTTTGGTAAGGAATCCCAGACTGCTGAAAAAGATCCGGAGGAATGAAAGGTTCAATATTCATAGTCTCAGCCCCATCGGGAGCAGGAAAGACGACGCTTTGCAGGAGACTCACAGAGGTTGTGCCCCGGATAGTCCATTCCATATCCTGTACCACAAGGCAGGCAAGAGAAGGGGAGGTGGATGGGAGGGACTATTTTTTTGTGGATGAAGAGCGGTTTATGCGTATGGTTGCTGACGGGGAGTTTCTTGAATGGGCAGAGGTCCACGGGAATCTGTACGGTACATCAAGGGTAAAGCTCTTTGAAATGATAGAGGGAGGCATTGATGTCATCCTTGATATAGACACACAGGGGGCTGCACAGATACGGCAGAAGGGTATTGATGCGACCTTTATATTTGTCCTGCCCCCATCTCCGGAGGCACTTAGGAAGAGGTTGATATCAAGGAAGACCGATAGTGAGAAAGTGATTCTCCGGAGGCTTAAAAAGGCGAGGGAAGAGATAGGTGACTACAGGTTGTACGATTATGTTATAGTTAATGACAGCCTTGATATTGCCCTTAATGAGCTTGGGGCCGTGGTCTTGTCAAAGAGGTTACATATCAGCCGTGTTGACCACGAGTGGATTAAGGAGACTTTCGGGTTGGAAGCCGCTGGGAGCAAGTTTTAAACCAGTATTGAATTATCTGTTAATACAGTAAGGAGAGGTGATCGGAATGGATATTATTTCCCTGCCTGTTGAATATGACAGCAACAAGATTGACGGTAGGTTCAGGCTTGTAAATATTGCGGCACTGAGGGCAAAGGATATTATATTTGGTGGCAGTAAACCAAGGGTGCCTACAAAGTCAAAAAAGATAACTACTATAGCCATTGAAGAGGCTGTTAAGGGTGCCCTGGAGTTCATTACCGGTGAAGAGGCATTAAAGGCCAGGGAAGAGGCAAAGAAGATCGACTTCCACAGGCTGATTGAAGAAAAGAAACGCGAGGTTGAAACAGAAGACCTGTC
The DNA here is from genome assembly GCA_036244995.1 of bacterium. Lineage (GTDB taxonomy): Bacteria > Nitrospirota > Thermodesulfovibrionia > Thermodesulfovibrionales > JdFR-85 > BMS3Bbin07. Next base: position 19,328 of record BTTF01000030.1, read on the forward strand.
CGAGCTTGAAAAAGACCTGAAGATTTACATTCACGAGAAAGAGACAGTGGAAGAATCCGGAAAACCGAATGAAGCCTTCGAGCCTGAAGAATAGACATGTCCTCCTTGCGGTTACCGGTGGTATTGCTGTTTACAAGGCCGCAGAGTTTGTAAGAAGATTAAGGTCGGAAGAAGCTGAAGTTACCGTTGTGATGACGGAATCTTCACAACGGTTTATTACCCCGCTTACTTTCGAGAGTCTCTCGGGTAACAAGGTTTACACGGATATCTTCTCAGTGCCCATGGCTCATATAAACCTGCCTGAAAGTGCAGACCTCTTTGTAATCGCCCCTGCTACGGCCAATATCATTGGAAAACTTGCATCAGGAATAGCTGATGATATGGTCTCTCTCTCCTTTCTTGCATTCCGGGGGCCTGTAATATTTGCTCCGGCAATGAACTGGAGGATGTATGAACACCCTGTGGTTCAAAGGAATATCAAAACCCTCAGAGATTTGGGATTCCATGAGATAGAGCCCGAAGAGGGCGAACTTGCCTGTGGTGAATACGGCGTGGGCAGGATGGCAGAGGTCGGACGTATACTTGAGGCTGTAAAGGGTTGTCTGACTAAAAAAGATCTTGCCGGACTTAAGGTGCTTGTGGTTGCAGGTCCAACAAGGGAATATATTGACCCCGTTCGTTTCATATCAAACCGTTCATCAGGCAAGATGGGATACGCCCTTGCCATGGTGGCCCTGAGACGGGGGGCTGATGTTACACTCGTAAGCGGTCCAGCTTCTGTTGAACCACCTCTGGGTGCAAAACTGGTAAGGGTAGAGACATCAGGTGAGATGCTTGAGGCAGTGAAAAAGAATATCGGGGATGTTGATATCCTGGTGATGGCCGCGGCAGTGGCTGATTTTGTGCCCGATGATTACTCGCCTGTTAAAAGAGAAAAGGGGAAGTCCCTTGCCCTCAGGCTGAGGCCGTCTCCGGATATAGTGAAGGCTGTGTCAGGTATGAGGCCCCGGCCTTTTATTGTGGGGTTTTCTGCCGAGACCGGCCCGAATATTGCGAAAGCAAGGAAAAAACTCAGGGAAAAGGGGATGGACTTTATTGTATTTAATGATGTAACCTTAGAAGGAGCTGGCTTTGACTCTGATACAAACAAGATCAGTATTATTGACGAAGACGGTGTTGCTGATTATCCCCTGATGAGCAAAGAGGATTGTGCAGAGATTATATTTGACCAGTACCTGAGACATTCAAAATAAAGAGATGTATCATTGTTGTTGACATCGTCTGTAATCAGGTAATATAATGAATATTATACCTGAAATTTAACGGGTACAGGATATTTTTTATGGCACTGGAAGATATCGGGAAATTAAAGGCAAGGCTTGAAAAGGATCCCAGCTCTAAACTTTTTGTCCCCCTTGCTGAGGAATACCGTAAGGCAGGTATGTATGATGAAGCCATTGAAGTGCTCCTCAAAGAATTGGATAAACAGCCCGCGTACACAACTGCGAGGGTATCTCTTGGGAAGATTTATCTGGAAAAAGGGCAGGCAGAGAAGGCCAGGGGAGAGTTTGAAAGGGTCATTGAAGCAGTTCCTGATAACCTGTTTGCCCAGAAAAAACTTGCTGAAATCTATAACTTGATGGGAGATAGTGAAAAGGCGGGTATATGCCTTCAACAGGTACTTGAGATAAATCCCCGGGATGAAGAGGCAAAAGAGACCCTTAGAATATTGACTGATTCGGTTCAGAAATCACCGGAGGGGGATAGGGAACAGGAGGTTGAATCAGTACCTGCAGAGTTGTCCGCTGAGGGGTTTGCAGAAACGGTTGAGGCAGAAGAGGTAATGGAGGATGCAGAAGGGGAACAACCTTTTTACCTTGAGCCGGAGCCTGTGGAGACATTTGAAGTTCCTGATGCCGGAAGAGCAGAGGATGTTTCTGAAAATATTGAGGTTGCCGGGACGATAGGGGCTTCTGATTTTGAAGAATACAGGCAGTTCGGTGAGATTGTTGTTGAAGAGGTACAGGAGCCGGCAGGGGATGACTCACACATGTTTGCCATGCCGGATGAGGTCAAGTCAGAGGAGCCTTTTGCGGGTCTGGCAGACGATTCAGCCTTTAGTTTTGATGATATGCTGGATGGCTTAACCGATTCCGCAGGAAAACCTGCCTCATCAGATGTTGATACACTCCTTATGGAGGCTGATGGATACATAGATGCAGGTCACTATATGAAGGCTGTTGAGATATTCTCGGGTGTGCTGGATACAGACCCTGACAACAATAAGGTAAGACAGAGAGTGGAAGAGTTAAAATATTATCTGAAAATGATAGGAAAGGATACAGGGGCTCTTGTCGGGCGGCTTGAAGGTTTCCGCGAGGGACTCAGGAACAGAGGGAATGAATTTTTCGGAAGTTCTTAAAGAGACAACCGACAGGGTTGACGGGGCTGTAGCAGCAATGATACTTGCCTCGGACGGTATTCCTGTAGAGGAATACGTGGTGGAGCAGTTGCTTGATTTCAGTGTCCTTTCTGCTGAGGCCTCAGCCTTGATGAAGGATATCGAGACGGCATCCCGGGATTTGCAACTTGGGCAAGCCAGGGAGTTTCTGCTTATAGCCGATGTCTGTGGAATTATAATGAGAAGGATTACAGAGGACTATTATCTTGCCCTTGTTGTGAAGCCTGACGGTAATTACGGTAAGGCAAGATATGTGCTGAGAATGACAGTGCCGCTGATAGAGAAGGAGTTTTAGCCGTATCTCACTTCCAGGTCTTTACCTTGTTTGCCTCCGAATAAAGCCAAACCCTGATTTAAGCGCATAAATTTCTTTTAAAAAATCCGCCGCTGATTTGTAAGGCTCTTTTACATGGACAGGATAGAAAGAATAAGAGAAAGAGTTTCGGAAAAACGTTTTAAGGCCTTTCTGGTCAGTAACATTATAAATATTCGTTACCTTACAGGCTTCCGGGGTTCTTCAGCGTTACTGCTTATCACAAAAAAAGACGCATTCTTCTTTACGGACTTCAGATACAGGGAGCAGGCGGTCAGGGAGGTCAGGGGATGCGAAATTATTGTGCCTGCCGGGGCATTGCTGCTCCGGATAAAGAAGACCCTCAAGTCCCTCCGAAAATCTTCCCTTGCCTTTGAGTTTACCGCTCCCTATAGCCTTTATCATGATCTTAAAAGGAGCTTTGCGCTCAGAGCCGTGAAGGAGATGGTTGAGTCGCTCAGGCTGAAGAAGGAGGAGGAGGAAGTCAGGCTGATTAAGAAGGCGGTGAAACGGGCTGAAGAGGCCTTTGTTGAGATAAGGCCGGTAATAAAAAAGGGTGTGACAGAGAGGGAGATTTCTCTCAGGCTTGAAGAATCTCTCAGGAGGAGGGGCTGTCAGCGCATACCTTTTGATATAATAGTGGCCTCAGGAGAAAATGCCGCCCTTCCGCATGCCTCTGTATCGGATAGAAGGCTTAAGGCAGGAGACCTGGTGGTTATTGACTGGGGTGGAGAAGCGGGGGGATACTTTTCCGATATGACGAGGACCCTTCTGATAAAAGGTTCCGACATTGAGGGGAAGCTAAAGATGTATAATACAGTGTTGAAGGCCAACCGTTCTGCAATCAGGACAGCCGCTGCAGGAGTAAGGGCGAGGGAAGTGGACAGGGCGGCGAGGGATTTGATTAAAGGCGCTGGTTTTGGAGACTTTTTCGGCCATGGTACCGGCCATGGCGTTGGGCTTGATATACATGAGTCTCCTCGTATATCATTGACAAGCAGGGATATACTCGGCCAGGGCATGGTCTTTACCATTGAGCCGGGCATTTATGTGCCGGGTGTGGGCGGGGTGAGAATAGAGGATATG
>BTTF01000031.1:0-22586 GCA_036244995.1 bacterium
CTCCTTTATAATCAAAGTGTTATAAAAATTTTGCCGGGAATTCTTATTTCAAAAAGTCAAGTTAAATATGACCCCCTATCTGCTTTCTTTACATGCAAATACCTAACCGGACAATGCTGTCTTCAAGTGATATTTTCTGTAGTTTCTTTATAAAATGGGCATTTACAAGATAGCAGAAATCCAGGAAAGTTACAATAAGAAATTGATATCAGAGGAGGGAAAGAGGGGTCTACACATTTCAAACAATATGTTGGGGCTATCCATTAAAAACCCGGATGCGCCTGTTTTTTAAATGATTGATAAACCGATAAGGACCGCCTCTTGCCTGCCCCTTCTGTTACCACTTGCTCTTTTACACCTTTGAATACTCTTTTACTTCCTGCTCTAACCGCTTTCCAAGTTCATCAGCAGTTACATCCAGATCATATTGAGCCTGTAGTCCAAGCCAAAACTCTGGTGATGTACCAAAATATCTGGCTAATCTTAGAGCTGTGTCAGCCGTTATTCTTCTTTTTTTAAGTACAATCTCATTAATCCTGCGAGGTGGCACACCTATATCATGGGCTATTTTGCTCTGGCTTAGTCCCGTGGGCTTAAGAAATTCCTCCAGAAGCACCTCTCCAGGATGAACAGGATATAATTTCTTCTTTACCGTCATTGCATCACTCCTTTAATGATAATCAGTTATTTCTGCATTATACGCATCTTCACCCTTCCATACAAAACAAAGACGCCATTGATCGTTGATCCGAATACTATATTGGCCTGCTCTATCTCCACTCAACTTTTCAAGTCTATTAGCGGGTGGTACTCTCAGGTCTTTGATATTCTTGGCAAGGAAAGCGGGAGAATACAAAAAGTGTATCGAAAAAAACATAAGGTTCTAAAGGTTCCTTCCGTATTTCAGTGCGTTTATGTTGAGACTCAGGCGCATATCTTTCTGTAGATATTCATGTGTGTTTTTGCTGAAGGGAACAAGGACGAGCAGGGACTCTTGCGGGGTTATCGTAATTTCATCAATGAGGGGAAGAATCTTTCTCTTCGGTACCGCCATGTTTACAAGGGTGATTTTAAGGCCCTGCAATGCCTCTTCAGCAGGCAGGGTTACAGGGAAGACTCTTGCCTTCGGCACCCTTTGTCCTGCCTCAACCACTGACTGTGCGTTGGTTGCAGACTTTGCCGTCCTCTGAAAAAGCTCGGGCCGGATTTTGAATGCAGGCGACCAGAAATGTATTTCCTGTTCTTCCCATGATTTCCGTATCGCCTTCGGGAGGTTGGCAAACCTGATCAGATCTGCATATGACTTCAGACTGACCCCGGCTATCCGGACCTTCATCCTCCAGAAAGGAAAATAGAGCGGGGAATCTTTTTTTCCTGGAATTACTGCAAAGTCAAGGTTTTCAAGGCCGTTCCCTGACGCCTTCCATGCAGTATCGCAGTTCCTGCAAAAGAGCACCAGGCTGTCTTTTTCACCCTGGAGTTCCCAGCCGCAGCGGGGACAGAGGGTCGGGATGAAAGAGATTTGCCCGGCCCTGAGCTTTTGAAAAGAGAGAGCACCTGATTCCTTGTCGGGAACGGATGCAACACGGTTTTTTGTGATGGCATCGTATAACGCATTGCCCCTGATAAATACAGGAAGGTATATCAGGCTTGTCGTCTCGCCTATGTATGCCCTGTGGTAAACTTTTTCTCTGGAAATGTGGCTGGTTCCCGGATTTGCAATGCTCATGCGCTCAACAGAGAGCAATTTTTTTTCGATCCATGAAAAGACCGTCTTGAATGGCTGGTGGGAAAGGAAAAAATGCGGCCTCAATTCAGGAGTAACAAACCTCAGCGGTACGGCCTGAGGCCTTACTCCAAGGGAGTGCGGAAGTTTGTTGTAATCTGCTGCAAGGGCCGTGGCGTCTATGATCCTCTGCTCTGTCCTGTTTGCCTTGCATAAAAAAGACATCCCCTTGAACCTCCAGTAGGGGACAAAGATGAGCTCTTGCATGGACGTATCCGTTGGGGGAATGTAGTACCTGAACAAACCTCCTGATGAGAGGAAAAGCCTTACCCTGCAGAAAGAGCAGGCAAAAAGCCTGTCTGTCTCCTCAAGGAGGACAGGGGCTCCGCATTGGGGACACTGCTGTTCTACCTGCCAGCTGTTAGATTTTCTGACCACACTGATTACAGTAAACCGAATCAGGCAGATTTGCCGTTCCGCAGTGAGTACATTTTTTCTCAGCCGGTTTTTGCTCAACAGGGTTGCCGCAACTCATACAGAACCTGGAGTGTGGCGGAAGGTTCTTCCCGCAGTGTTCACATTGCTCAAATATAAGTATCTGGTGGCCGCAGTGCAGGCAGAACCTGGCATCCTTTGTAACCGGATTGCGGCACTCAGGGCACTTAAGGGCTTCCCCTGCCTGTGCAGTCTCTGAATTCTTCATCATGTCTGCAAACATGGTGGGCATCATTAAGCCAAACCCCATTCCCATGCCTGCCCCTGCCTCCCCCTGTACCTCGGATGCCTTTTCCATAGCCATGGCAGCCTTCATCTTGAAGAGGCGGTTAAGGTCATCAAAGACATTGAGTCTGCTCTTGTCATCTATCGCCTTCTGGACTTCAAGTGGCGGAGTTATGGAATTTATGTAAAGATTGGCAAGCCCAAGGCCGTAATGGCTGAAATCCTCCTCAAGACGTTTCAGGAGGCCATCGGAGATTTCGTCGTACCTGCCGGGAAGGTTCAGAAGGGTATCCAGGTTTTCACCAAGGTGATCGTTTAAACGGGAGACTATTACCTTGTTCAGATAATCTCCTATCTCTTCAGTTGTGTAGACACCCTGTGTGCCCACAAGCCTGTTGATAAAGAGGACCGGCTGGATTACCCTGATATTAAAGACCCCAAAAGCCCTCAGACGTATAAGGCCGAGTTCCGAATCCCTGAAGGCAACAGGATCCCTCGTTCCCCATTTGAGGTTGGCAAAGACCTTCATGTTTGCAAAATAGACCTCAGCCCTCAGGGGACTCGTCATGCCCCAGGGTATGCTGAGTATCCTGGTAAGGACGGGGATGTTTGCGGTGGTGAGTGTGTGTCTTCCGGGCTCAAAGGCATCAAATGCCTTTCCGTTATAGAAAAATACCGCTGCCTGACTCTCCCGGACAACAAGTTGTGCCCCGTATTTTATCTCGCCGGAGCCTGTTTCAGGGATCCTGTGAACCATCTCCCTGCCACTGTCATCAAACCACTCAATGACTTCCAGGAATACTATGTTGTTGGTTCCCATAAATTATTATCCCCGTACTGAAGTGTTTCCGGAACAAAGCAAATAAACCTTGCATATAAAGGTTTTCCGTCATTCCCCCAAAGTTTTCGGGGAATGACGGAAAGAAACCCTGAGTTTACACGCAGACTCTAACTATACTGTTCTTACACTATCAAGAGCCACGGACTTCTTTGCCCTGGCAGGTTGTACGCGTATCTTCCTGCCGTTCAGCATGGAATTATCCACAGAACTTATCACCCTGTCCGCAAGATCATGAGGAACTTCAACAAAGCTGAATTTATCAAAGAGTGCGATATTTCCGATCTTTTTGCCCGGGATATTTGCACCCGATGCAATAGACTTGACAATATCGGCAACCTTCACCCTGTCTCTCTTGCCAACAGTCATAAAGAGTCTTACATAGTTCTTTGCTGATGATATATCAGACAGCCCGACCTCATCTTCCTCGTCAGTTTCCATATCTGAAAAGATAAGGCTCAGGGCCGAAGCAGCTATATCACGCTGAGAGTACCTGTTGGAAAGCTCGTCTACCATGGCTAAATATCCGGAATGATTTTCATCCTTGATTATGTCATCAATCTCGTCAAGTATTTCCTGCTCTCTGGCCCTCCTGACCTCATCCCTGGTGGGCAATTTTGCCTTTTCAATTCGTGTTTTTGCAGACCGTTCTATAAGTCTCAACTGTCTGTACTCCCTTGGGGTAACAAAGGTAATCGCAATCCCTGATTTCCCCGCCCTTCCGGTTCTTCCAATACGGTGGATGTAACTATCGGGGTTCTGGGGTATGTTGTAGTTGATCACATGGGATACATCGGTAATGTCCAGTCCTCTTGCTGCAACATCGGTGGCAACAAGTATCTCGATATCGCCTTTCTTGAACTTATCCATCATCTCATCCCTGTGAGACTGTGTGAAATCCCCGTGTATTGCTCCTGCATAGTATCCCATCTGCTGGAGTTTACCGGCTACCTCATCCACTTCCCGTTTTGTATGGCAGAAAACCAGGGTAAGGGAAGGATCTTCAACATCCAGCAATCTTGTGAGGGCCTTTATCTTGTACTCCTCTCTGACTTCATAAAAGACCTGTTTTATCTTCAGGACAATCATGTTCTTTGCATCTACAGCAACCTTCTTCGGGTTATTCATGTATCTGGTGGCTATACGTATTATCTCTTTAGGCATGGTAGCTGAAAACAACAGGGTCTGCCTCTCTTTAGGAATCTCCTTCAGGATAGTCTCGATATCATCAATAAAACCCATATTGAGCATCTCATCAGCTTCATCAAGTACCAGAGTCTGGATATTCTTAAGATTAAGCGTCTTCCTGCGGATATGGTCCAACACACGTCCAGGGGTGCCGACAACAACATCAACACCCTTCTTTAGAGAGCGTATCTGCCTCTCAATAGACTGTCCGCCGTAAATAGGAACCGAGAGTATCCCCTTGTTCTTGCCGATCTTGTTCAGCTCCTGTGCTACCTGCACTGCAAGCTCACGTGTTGGTGCAAGAATGATTGCATATGGAACCTTGCCCCTTTTTCCCTTTTCTATAATAGGAATACCGAATGCTGCGGTCTTTCCTGTGCCGGTCTGTGCCTGGCCTATAATATCAAGCCCCTCCATTGCCGGGGGAACTGCGCTCTCCTGTATAGGCGTTGGTTTTTCAAACCCCATCTCGGAGAGTGCATTAAGCACTTCGTCCGAGAGACCGAAATTGTAAAATCTTTTATACATTTTTCTCCTTTTTTGCGTAATAGTCCAGCCCACCGCCGAAACTGCAGAGATCCTTAAACAAAAACCGGGATATTTCAAACTTTATACAAGAGGTTTTCAGCAAAAATCTATTGTTAAATTGTTTCATGGTTTTTTCTCTGTTATCCCCGGGGTGAAATATTACTCTTTTTCAATTAGATATACTTCTCTTAATAGAGCCACTGCTCTATTTATACTGCCTTCTCATCCTGGCGTTTTTAATCCTTCTTTTTTGGGCCTCCCTCTGTTTTCTTCTCTTTTTAACTGAAGGTTTTTCATAAAAACGTCTTTTCTTCAACTCTCTGAAGAGTCCTTCCTTCTCTGCCACACGCTTAAGGAGCCTGATGGCCTTATCTATATGTCCGTTAACTCTTATCTCCAATTGCCTGATTTCCTTTCTCTTTGTAATGGATCCCCGGATCTGATTTTTTATAAAAAACCGGGATACTGCAATCCTCCTGTTTATGGAGGGAAAGCACAAAACAATAGCGACATACAATTCGTTTGATTTTCATTAAAGGCTATGCTTTTATTAAATAATCAGCCTCAACCAATCCTGATTAAGCGATAGCTATTCGCAACCCCTCCTCTTAACTGAAATTCAAAGTCAGCAAACAAAAAAGCCGCAAAATCAAAAGCTTCTGCGGCTTTCTACTTGCCAAAAACTTCCGAAGTATTACCATTATGGCATATGTTGAGAACAAAAAGCAACGAAACCACCCCCCCCTGATTAAGGCAAGTCAACATCTATAATATAAAATTCAACATCTGATATAACATAATCTGATATAATATGTATTAAAAGTTGTAACTACAACAACAAGGCACAGGATTTTCCGTATTGAAAAGTACAAAAATATGTTGACTGCAAAGAAACCATATATTATAACCCGCGGGAAGGTAATCATTGACTATTCGGGCCTTTACTGTGATACAGCGGAACAACTCCTGAGGAGTGAGCTGTTTGAAGAGACGGTTGACCGCTTTATAGAGAGAATAGCGGCCAGGGAGAGTTCAATCTTTGCATTCCTGAAGAACAATCTGCACGGGTTGAAGAGAAATGAGCTAACCGGGCATATTGTAAATCTCTTCAGACTGCTTTCCAGCCATACCGCAGAAGAGATTATTGCCATGAACAGCGAATTCGTGCCCATCCTTTCTGAAAAAGAATACCTGCATGAGTTTATCGAAGAGCTGTACAACTACTGGCGGAGGTTCGAGAGGTTTATCTATCTTGAGGCCCCCCCAAGGTCCATGTACTCTAAAAGCAGTATCCACCATGCCCAGTTCATAAAATTAAATGAGGAGTTCAAGAACCTCGTCCTCTATGTTTACAGACGTATCAACGAAAACCTGACAGGCAAGAACCCCAGGGTTTACAGGCAATTGCCGGCCGGGGCAAACATGGGGATGCTCCTTGAGAGGATAGACTGGGATTGTCCCGGGACATATGCCAACCTGAAGGACATACCCTTTATACGGCTCTCCCTTATAGAGCCTCCGCTGATACTGTACCCTGCAATGAACAAAAGAAAGGGCGAATTTAAAGAAATACCGGCATTAACAAAAGAAATGCTCCTGCTTAACCCGGAGGAGTGGTTCTGTTTTCCTGCAAAGGTCGGAGACCTGACTGCCTTTATATATTTTCATCGGGATTTTATATCCCTTGGCCTCACCATGAGCAATCTTTTTGAAATAGCGGATTATGAGGATATAGAGGGCAGGATGCCTGACCTGATGCTGATCTTCGGCCTTACAAATGATAACCTTACAGGAGACACGGTTTTTTATGAAGACAAAAGCAGTGGTATGCTTATCGGTCTCGTAAGGCATTCCGAAGAGGTGGACTATTTCGGTTACTTCAAGAAGATGACCCTCACGCTGCATAATATAGCAATGCTCAGGAGGGGCAGACTGCCCGTTCATGGGGCCATGGTTTACATAAAACTCAAATCCGGAGGAACTGCAAATGTCGTAATAATCGGAGACAGCGGAGCAGGGAAATCAGAAACCCTTGAAGCCCTCCGCGCACTCTCGGAAGAGCATATCTGCGAGATGCGAATAATTTTTGACGATATGGGGTCTCTGGGCCTTGACGGCAACGGAAGGGTAGCCGGATACGGCACAGAGATAGGCGCATTTGTGAGGCTTGACGATCTGCAGCCCGGATACGCCTATGAGGAAATTGACAGGAGCGTCTTTATGAACCCTGACAAGACAAACGCAAGACTGGTAATGCCGATAACCCGTTATCACCATATAGTAAAGGGCTACCCTGTGGATATGCTACTGTATGCAAATAATTATGAACAGGTCGATGACGAACATCCTGCAATCGAATTCTTCTCTGCCCCCGAAAAGGCGATTTCCGTCTTCAGAAGCGGAGCCCGTCTTGCAAAGGGCACTACAGATGAAAAAGGGCTTGTTCATACATATTTTGCCAATCCCTTTGGCGCTCCCCAGCGTAAAGAGGAACATGAAAAGTGCGCAGTCTCTTATTTTGAGAAAATGTTTAAATCCGGCACAATGGTCGGTCAGATCAGGACAAGACTCGGCATTGAGGGATTTGAGCAAATCGGACCAAGGTCTGCCTCCATAGAACTCTTCAAAGTAATCAAGCGCCTGCCTTCCTAAAGCAACAAACAACGCCTGATTTGAATTTTTTCGGCAAATCCTGTAAAATTTTCACTATATGTAGGTTTTCCAATATATTAAAACTTTAATCGGGAGGTAGTTCTATGAACAAAGGTGAATTAATTGAAAAGGTGGCATCTGTCACAGAGTCATCAAAGGCTGTGGCAGCAAAAGCGGTAAAAACAGTATTTGACACAATTTCAAAAACCCTCAAGAAAGGCGAAAACGTCACTATTGTCGGTTTTGGCACCTTCAGCGTGGTTAAACAGAAGGCAAGAAAGGGAAGAAACCCGATAACAGGTGAGAGCATAAAGATAAAGGCCAGGAAGAGTCCCAGGTTTAAGGCCGGCAAAGGGCTTAAGGAAATTGTTGCCGGAAAGAAAAAATAACACATTAAATTTATGAGATTATCCGTTATCAGGATTATTTGAGAAAAAGAGGGGGGGGAATATTCCCCCCTTTCTTGTGTGGTCTCAAGGGTGTAAATGAGCCCCTTTTCTTGCAGTTATAATAATTCCCCCCACTAAGCCGCTATTTTTAAATAAAAAAACTTGACAATTATGAATCCAGGGAATATAATTACCAGAGGAGTAATATTTTTATGACAAGGGCTGAACTGGCAAAAATAATCTTTGAAAAAGTTGGACTTCCCAAAAAGGAAGCCCAGGACATTATAGAAATAATCCTCGACACCATGCAGCAGACCCTTGCCGAGGGAGAGTCAGTAAAGATAACCGGATTCGGTACGTTTAATGTCAGGGAAAAGACACCCCGGAGGGGCAGGAACCCCCAGACAGGTGAAGAGATGGAGATAAGCGCAAGGCGGGTTATCACTTTTAAACCGAGCAATATCCTTAAATCCACAATAGGGAAAAAGAGTGATTAAAGCAAGGGGGGAAAAGAGTCCTGAAAAACATAATATCCCTGAAAAGCTCTTTTATAAAATTGGTGAAGTCGGCAGGATTACAGGCATAGAGCCTTATGTCCTGAGATACTGGGAGAGCGAGTTCCCCTTTTTAAGGCCGAGGAAGAGCAGTTCGGGCCAGAGGCTGTATATAAAAAAAGATATCGAGAGCATCCTTGAGATTAAGAGGTTACTTTATAAAGAGCGATACACAATAGAAGGAGTAAAAAAGAGATTCTCAGAACCTCACCTCCGGTTGGTCAAACCGGAAGGCGAAGACAGCAAAGTCAGACTGGAAGAGACCATTTCAAGGATCAAGTCCCGTCTAAGAGACATACTCAATCAATTATAACCCCTCAAATTCGGGGCGTAGCGCAGCCTGGTTAGCGCACTCGCTTGGGGTGCGAGAGGTCGGCCGTTCAAATCGGCTCGCCCCGACCATTCAAAAACCTGTTTAGCCACTGAGACAGCTGATTATCATCATGGTTTTAAAAAGAACTTCAATTTAATATCTGCTTTCATCTGCGAAAATCTGCGGCCAAATGCAGCCTTGTTTTCAAACTCTGTGCTCTCTGTGGCTCTGTGGTTAATTCCCCTGTTAGATTACCTCAAATCAGTATCACCCTTGACTTTTATACTATACATTTGTATAGTATAACCATGGACTTAACCCCACAGCAAAAAAAGGTGCTTCAGTACATAAAGGAGCACATCCTCAATATAGGGTATCCTCCCACTGTAAGGGAGGTGGCCGGGGAGTTTGGATACAGGAGTCCCCTTTCAGCAAAACTCCACATTGATGCATTGGTAAAAAAGGGATTCCTGAAAAAGACTCCCTCCAGGTCCAGGGGGCTTGAGGTGGTGGGGCTCAGCCCCTACAAGACAGTGCAGATCCCTGTAGCAGGAAGAATCCGGGCCGGTGCGCCAATATTTGCCACCGAGAATATAGAGGAATATATATCTGTGGACAGACAGATGCTCAGGACTGAAGACGGGTTTGGCCTCAGGGTGGTGGGTGAAAGTATGAAGGGGGCAGGGATACTCGAAGGAGACATCGTCATTATAAATCCGGAGGTTGAAGCAAAAAGGGGAGATATTGTTGTTGCCCTTATCGGAGACGAGGCCACGGTAAAGAGATTTTATCCTGAGGGTAAAAAGATAAGGCTCCAGCCTGAAAATCCTGAAATGAGCCCTATTATAGTCGCCGCAGAGGAGGTAAGGATTATAGGGAAGGTCACCGGACTTATAAGGAGGTTTTCATGACAACCATAGACGAACCCGTAACTGTTGTTGCCTCTTTTGGAGGCGGAGAGAGAATAAGCCCTCTCAAGTTCAGATGGTCAGGGAGGATAATCCCTGTAAAGGAAATAACCTACAGGTGGGTCCGGCATGATGGCAGCCGAAGGCTCTACTGCTTCTCCCTCACAGACGGCAGCACCCTTTACAACCTCTGTTTTGATCCGGAAGGGCTGAGCTGGATGCTTCAGGCAGTGGAGACAGAATTATAAGAAACTATTCAGCCACGAATTTACACGAATGGACACGAATAGATTAAAAGACAATGAAGATAATACTGCTTGTAGATATGGATGCCTTCTTCGCCTCTGTTGAACAACAGGGCAACCCGGCCCTGAGAGGCAAACCAATAGGCGTAACAGGCGCCGGTCACAGGACCGTCATCACCACATCATCGTATGAGGCAAGGGCATTCGGGGTAAAAACAGGTATGAATATTTACGAGGCAAAGGCCCTCTGCCCCCAACTCATACTGGTTATCGGAAATAACGACAAATATACTCACATATGTGCAACACTGGAAAAAGTCTATCTTAAATACACCCCACTTGTTGAGATATACTCAATAGACGAGGCATTCCTGGATATAACAGACTCTCATCACCTCTTCGGAGGTCCCATTGAGACAGGCAGGAAGATAAAGGCTGAGATAAAGAAAAGATTCGGCATCAATTCCACCATCGGCATAGGTCCAAACAAATTGATAGCCAAACTCGCCTCAGACATCTCCAAGCCCGACGGACTCAGGTGGATCAAGGCTGAAGAGACAGGGAACCTGCTTAAAGACCTGCCGACGGAAAAACTCTGGGGTATAGGCAGGAAGACATCTGAAAAACTGAAGACCCTGGGCATAAGGACGTGTGAAGAACTTGGCAGGGCTCCGGCAGGGCTGCTAAGGAGTCATTTCGGTATTATAGGTGAAAAGCTGAAGGCACTGGGCATGGGAATGGATTCCACCCCTGTTCATGCTGATTCAGATAGAGACAGTGGCAAACAGGATGAGATAAAATCCATAGGCCACAGCATGACCCTGCCGCAGGACCTGTCTGAACGCGCAGAAATAACACCCAGGATACTGCAACTCTCCGAAAAGGTCGGCTCAAGGGCAAGGAGGCATGGATTTATCGGGAGTACCATTGGTCTGGTGATAAGATACCGGAGTTTTGAAACCTTTACAAGGCAGCGCAGGATTAACTCCCCTACCAACGACACCCACAGGATATTTCACACAGCCACGGATATTTTAAACTCTGTAAGGCTGAGAGAGCCCGTGCGTCTGCTCGGAATAACCCTGTCCGGCCTTGAGCAGGTCAACAACCAGTTGACGATATTTAATGAGCAGAACAGGAGGGCCGAACTGCTTGATGTAATGGACAGGTTAAACCGGAAATACGGCCCATCCACCCTTACCTGGGCAGCCTGCATCCACAATCCCCGCTATAAAGGAGTAATCTCCCCGGCATGGAGACCCACGGGAGCACACAGAAGCCTGTAGAAGTAGAGACAATATATGGCATCATTTTCTATCTTCTTATAAGCCTTTGCTGATTCTTGTTCATTCGACGCATTCATTGAGTAATATACAAATTCGTAATATGCAGCGCATTCGAGAAGAGAGCGAGGGCCAGGGTAAGGTCTACACATTTCACGAATTCGTCCCTTTGAAGATACAGCTTATTTGTTTTCTGAGTTCCCTGTCATGTCCAGGATCAATTCCGTTGCATAAACCTGTGGCTTGCCGGGGATACAGCAGACTCCCATGGTAAAACGCACCATGACACTCTATCCTCAAGGGCCTTGCCATCTGGTATTTCCTTCACAGTTTATCATGCCATGTGCTTTGTCAAGAGTGTAGACCTGACCCGGCAATTTTGCAACAATTATAATACTCCCCAGAAACTGGACAAGGGCATAAGGTGGATGTTTATAGTTTCCGTCTCTCGTGCAATTGGACGTGCGCGGGACTTCCTTGTGTCTCTAATCATGCTTGACACTATAATCATACAACTTTATCAATTTTATTTTCGGTAGTGTCAATAGTTTTGCATAGTATGCAACAACGTCCCGGAAGTTCAACAATATCTTGCGCCCAACAAGTTAGTATCTAGTGTTTTGTTCGGAGGAAGCCTTTGTCAAAGCAACGGATTCCGCCGATGGGGCGATTGGCGGTTATCAAAGAGTTTTCCCTATCAAGAGGGGATTAAGGATATTCTATCCTGACACAGGGGGAAAAGATAAAAAAACATTGATAGTTCCCGGGTTATTCTGTTAGAATTCCATCAGGCTTTAAAAACAATTTTTTATCAATTATAGGCTTTTTCAATCAGAACAACCGTTAAAATGTCTGACAAGAGAAGTCTTTTTTCCTTGATGAGGGTGATAAAGGCACCGATAATATGCAGGATTGGATTGGATGCCCGAAAGAGAGGAGGCAAAAAGGTTTTTCTTGATTTATGTTAGACCTTACTGAAGCAGACCTGCCCCCTGACGTTAAAGCCGGGCTTCTATTGTGAATAACTCGAAAGGTTTCAGGGCCAAAATACCGGCCAATAAATTTTATCCACCAGGAATCGACGATTCCTGGAGCCTGTTTCGTCAGGGATTGGTTGAAGATATCCTGTTAAAAAATGCCCGGACCAAACGGGCCATTGTCGTTGAGGCACAGGCTGGACAGGGGAAAACAACCCTGATAGTTCAATACCTCAGCCGTATTGATATGCCCTATGCATGGTATCAGGTCGGACTGGAGGATTCAGACCCTATCCTTTTGCTGAATGCCGTGATGGTCTGCATTGAGGGCGTATTCCCGGAATTTTCCTCTCCTTTACTCCAGCGGATAATAACCGCTGGACAAGTGAGCGCCATAAATCTGCCCAAACTGGCAAATCTTTTACTGGCCGATCTCAATACCTGCCTGACCGATGATTTTTATATCGTCTTTGATGATCTGCACCTCTTGCAAGGTCATGAGGCAAGTTTGTCCTTACTTAACTATTTTTTTGAGACCGCACCGCCTAAAATTCATTTTATTCTTTCCTCTCGTGAGCCGATAGTCCCGGGTAGCCAAGGCCTCAAATATCGTAACCACCACCTGCTACGGCTCAATAATGATGACCTGGCCATGAATGAAGGCGAAGTTGACGAACTGTATAAAAAGATTCTCAAGGCTCCGGTTTCCCTGCATACGATCAGCACTATCCACCAGGCTACGGACGGTTGGGCCATGGGAATCATCCTGCTCGGTCATCACCTGGCAATACACCCTGAGGAGATCGACCTGAACGCCCGGATTTCCACTCTCATAAAAGATAAGAATGCGCTATTAAACTATTTTCGCGAGGAGATATTTGCCCTGCTGACAAAAGATTTGCACCGTCCGCTCTTAATCCTCTCTCTGCTGGATGAAATTCCCGTTGATCTGGCAGAGCATTTAACGGGAAACAATGGCATCGGGGCTGAACTTCTTCACCTTGTGGAACGCAACTATTTTGTCCGGCATCTGGACCAAACAAATCGTCTTTTCGGTTTCCATCACCTGTTTCAGCTTTTTTTGCGCAACAGGGCAGCTCAGGAATTCAGCCCCGAATTTATCAAGACGATTTTTCAAGAGGCGGCGGCATACAGTCTGGAGCAGGAAAGGCCGGCCCAGGCCCTGCGTTATTATCTATATGCCGAAGATTTTAAGGCCATGGGGAATATCCTGGCTGAAGAGGGAATGACCTTCCTGGCCCAAAACCAAACAGCAACTCTGGCCGCTATCCTTGAAAAAGTCCCAGGGGAAATCCTGGAAAAGCTCGGATGGATTGCTCTGTATGCCGCTCTGGCAAATATCGACAGTGAACCGCAGAAGGCTTTGCCGCTGCTTGGCAGGGCTTTGACGGCTTTCTCCCGGCAACAGGATAAAACAGGCGAGCTTTTGAGCCTCGTTCATCTTATTTCCATTCATATTACCACCACCGGTTATTGCAAGGAAGGCGTAGAGTCTCTTGAAAAAGCTGAAAGAATATTTTTCGAGGTGGCTGATTCTCTGTCCGTCTATGAGACAATTATTATCACGCGCAGCCTGGCCATGGGATTTTGTGTTTTTCTGTCGGATATTAACAAGGCAAGCAAGTTCTCCACCCTGGCACTGAGATTGGCAAATAAAAATAAAATAGTAAATTTTCAGGCCGCCCTGCTCATGGTCAAGGGCTACGAAGAGCTATTTGCCGGGAATACGGTATCAACCTTGATGTATCTGGAGCAGGCTGCACCCTATATTCATAACCCTGAGGTTGGGATTTTCAATAAACTGGCCATCAGGATGATGCTTTTCAATTTTCTGTTCCACAATGGAGATTTTAATAATTACTTTGAACAGAAGAAGCAACTCATTGCCACTCTCGGCCACAGAATCGTCTCTCAGTCAATTGCAGGCCCCTTCTTCTTTATCTGGGAAATTAATATTGCCCTCAGCCAGGGATGTACCGATGATGCCTTGAAATTGACTGAACAGGTTCTAACCCGCGAAGAAAACGAATTAAGCCCCCATATGCTCAGTCAGGCACTCCACTTCAAATCGTTAATCCTAGCACTCAAACAGCAAAAGGATGAAGCCCTTCAAGCCGCCGAAGAATCCGTACAACTCCGCAACCTGGCCGGCGGGAAATATTTTATTACTCTAAACAAAATAATCGTGGGATTAACCCATGCCCACTGCGGACTCTATGATAAAGCCCTGAGCCTGTTGACTGAGGGGATTCTGGAAGCCGGACAATTGCCCACCGAGTATCTGGAGGCATGCGGCTCCATACATCGTGCCTCTGTCCATCTGCAAGTCGGCAACCATGAAGAGGCCTGCCGGGATATTAAAACCGGTTTACAGCTTATGCGGCAAAATTCATACCTTCATTTCTGGGCCTGGACGCCTTCTGCCATGCAAGCCGTTCTGGAACTCGCAATCAGGCAGGGAATTGAACCCGATTATGCCCGGAAGCTTGCTGCCGGACGATTGAAGATGGCCCTGCCGGATCATTGCGGAGCCATCCCCCTGCTAAATATCAGAACCTTTGGCAGCCTCAGGCTGTTGCTGAATGATAAGACGGTGATTGCTACGGAAGATTTAACCCCGGCTCAGAGAGTCTTTATCTGCTTGCTGGTCTCTTCTCCGGATTTAAAAATAAGCAAGGAACAAATACAGCTTGTCCTATGGCCTGAAAGTTCTCAGGAAAAGGCCGGAATAAACTTCGATACCATGCTGTCGCGTTTGCGAAAAACCATTGCTCAAAAAATAAGCCCTCACTCCGTTAAAAACTATATTAACCTGAAAAAAGGTATCCTTTGTCTCGATAACTGCCGCGTCGATGCAATCGAATTTATTCAAAATGTCGAACAGGGTCTGCGGCATGATCACCTTCAGGAATACTGGCAGGCAGGCAATAATTTTTTTCTGGCCCACCTATTGTGGCAGGGAGCGTTTGCTCCGGAGGTCACGGGGGAAGAACAAATCCGCGGCTTTAGGGCTCAACTTTCCTGTTGTTTGCTGGAGTTGACGGTTAAATGGTGCAAAATCCTGGCCGAATCGGACGGTATACAAGATGCTATTGCTGTTGCCGGTAAGGCATTAGGGTACGAGCCGACCAATGACCGTCTTGTTCGCCTGCTCTACAATCTACATCGCAACAGTCCGGTCATTCAGGCTCGACAGGTCTTGAAGCAATTTGCGGCCGCCTTGCTGCATGAGGACTATCCTGTCGAAGAGATTGCCGAACTGATGAGAGAGATCACATCTGATTCCCCTGACAATGAAAGAACGCAGGGTGGACACTGCCGACCCTGAGCTACCCCCCCCTTTTTTTTTCACAAACACTCATTATTTCATCAAAAAAAACCCATTGTAAGAAAATTGTAAGTGTCTGTCTGATACACTTGGCAGTATCAAAAAAGAATAATGTCCTTGTTCATTTTTTCGTTCAGACCATTCTCATGGGTTTCTACAAACCAGACAAACGTTTTGGGGCAGTCTGCAAGTTTGCCCCAAAGAATCTGCAAGTTTGCCCCAAAGAAAATGATATTTTTTACAGGTGAACACAGGATGTTCATACGACATCTTGACATCAGGCAAAACAAGGAGGAATACGTGAAGAAATTAATGAGTTTATCGGCCTCGGGAATGCTGATAACCATACTACTGCTGGCAGGATGCGGCAGCAGCAGTAAGGACATCGGACAGCAACAGGCCACACAGGTTGTCGACTGTACGCAGGACCCGAACGACGCGGACTGTCAGGACCCTGACAAGGACGGTCTCACCACCGGGCAGGAAAAGGCTGGTTGGGTCGTCTTAGGTGTCAACGTCACATCCGATCCTTATGTGGCGGACACCGACGGTGATGGCCTGGATGACCTTGATGAATTCAGCCACAAAACGAACCCGCGCAAGGCAGACACGGACGGCGATCTGCTTTCGGATAGCGAGGAGGTTTTTCGCTGGCAGACTAATCCGCTTGCCCTCGACACGGACGGTGATGCGGCTGGCCCGGACGGCACACTGACACCAAATCCGGCGCTTTATGACGGTTCCGAACTGAAGATCGATTTTGCCAACGATCCCTCACACACACCGGGGAAGGGAGCCACCTCTCCAACCGTGGCCGATACCGACGGCGATGACCGAAGTGATTACTATGAAATTGTGGAAGCCCGGGGCAAGGGCTTTGATCCCGTGCTGGCGGATCTGCCCGAGATCGACATCGAGATCGCCACCTCGCCCGTCATCCGACTGACCGGTACAAAGGAGTCGGGCACAAGTTGGAGCCGGGATTTGAGCATGACGGACAGCCTGTCGCAGAGCATCTCCAGGGAGGCCGGCGTTTCCCGCAGCACCGAGTTCGCCATAGGCCAGACTACGGAGGTTGGCACGGAAATCGGTTTTGAGGCCGGCACCGAAGGCGGAAAAGTGACGGGCAAGGCGTCCATGAGTTACAGCCTGACCGCCGCCATGACCACATCGGATGCGGTTTCATGGAGCCAGACCAACGCAAGGACGGCGGAAAAGACTTATCAGGAAAGCATGGGTGAAGGTGGTAGCGAAGCCGTAACGCTTGATGGCGGTTATGTATCTGTGAACATCAACATTACGAATACCGGCAACCTTGCATATATTCTGGATGACCTGCGCATTAACGTGCTGACCCGTTATATTAATGGCACATCCGATTATGCAACCGTCCTTGAGCTGAAAAGAGAAGACAAGACGTCGGTGCCGCTGGCTCCGGGAGATACGCGGACCAATATGATGTTTAAGTCCGACACCACGGATTACGAGCTGATCCGCTCCTTTCTCAAAAACCCCAGTGGCCTGATGTTCGAGGTGGCCGGATATGATCTCACCGACCAGAACGGCAAAAGCTTTGCCTTTAATGTGGAAACAGTCAAGCAGAAGACGGCAATGGTAGTCATCGACTACGGGGGCGAAGCCGAACCCGGACGTTATCTTGTTGCCACGAGTCCCCGTCGGGCCAATGATGGACTGAAGGGGGTAAACATGGCTACGGTGTTAAAGGAGATTATCGGCGTCAATTATTCGACGACGGAGAAAACATCTTCGGCAACCGCTTATCGTGTCTTGTCGGGCATCACACCGCCTGATGGCGGAACGGTTGTTTCTAATGACATTGCTCACAATAAAAAATGGCTCGTGGCCGTTAGCGCCGATCTTGAAAACTCGGATCTGACCGATTTCGACAAGATACGTCTGCAGGCCGGTGATTCCGTGTATCTGATGTATGTAAGGGATGTCGACCACGACAAACTGTCGGCCCGGGAAGAAGCCTTGAATGGCACGAGCGATACGAATACCGATACGGACGGTGATGGTCTCAGCGATTATGACGAAATCCGTACGGGCTGGCCGGTGAATGTCGAGTGGCAGGTGCCCTACACCGCACGTTCCCGGGGTTTTGCCGCCGATTTCGACAACGACACCTTAGACGATGCCACGGAAAAGACCTGCGGTCTGGATCCGGTGCGCGCCGATACGGATCAGGACGGTATTCCCGACATAGACGAAATCAATGGATACGACATTGTTGACGCAACGGGTGGAACCGTTCTCAAGGTCGTCCCGTATGCCGGACCGACGATTCTGGATGGTGGAAACGCAGTCATCGATACCACCAACCTTGCAGGAGATGACGTTGCCGAGGCTTCCGGTTCCATTACGCCAGGTGCCGTGCTCGTTAGTCCCGGTGCAAACGACGTCATCGACACCAAGCCTTCCGGGGATGATTATGTCGGAGTCACTCACGACGCCCTGCCCGCCGCGTGCAACAACGGGGTCTACGCCACCAATCCTCTGTCCGCCGATACGGACGGTGACACTGAATCGGACGGTTCTGAAAGGGACATAGCCCTTGGCAGTCCGAACAATCCCAACGACTTTGACAAATACATCGATACGGATGGTGACGGCCTGTCGGATGCCGAGGAAACCATCGGTTACAGTGCACTGGTTAATGGCGCCTGGAAAAAGTTTACCTCGGATAAAAACTCGGGAGATACCGACAGCGATGGATTACCCGATCTGCTCGAATATCTACTGAAGAGCGATCCCCGCTCCGCCGACACGGATGGCGACGGTCTTTCGGACCTGGACGAGTACGACTTCATTACGAGCTGGGACAATTTCGAGAGCAAATGCAGCGCGGCAACGAACTGTTCAGTGCCTGCCACTCAGGGCGCTAAGTACGGCACAGCTCTCAACAACCGTGATACGGACGGTGACGGACTGAGTGACAAACAGGAGATTGACGGCTGGACCGTGACTGTCTACAAAAAGGCCCCTTACGTAGTGACGTCCGACCCGAAAAACATAAACAGCGATACGGACGGATGGAACGATTTCTCGGAATATCAGAACGGTACCGACCCCGGGAAGCCGGATACCGACAATGACGGCACCATAGACGACGTTGAAGCCACCATATGGACCAGTAGCTGGTCCTCGTCAGTTAAGTCTGTCCATAGGGATCCCCTGACACCCGACAAGCGAGTTACAGTGACTTTTAAGGAAATCAACGCTGGTGGATACCTTTGTAATCCCTTCAGTTCGTGGGTCTGGTACTACTTTTGGTTTGACGTAATCACACCCGACGGAACGGACATCTATGCTCTGCGGGCCAATGACTATTGCGACGACAGAGATTGCGATCATGTAGCCTTTCAGGGGACTCTCGTTCTGGATGGTAATTCTCATAGTTCCTTCTCCTTCCTTATGAAGGATAGCAATGAGGAATTCAAGATCAAGGGCCTTGTCTATAATATTGCGGTGGCCTCGGATCCTGCCTGCTGGTTGGCCGGGACAAACTGTGCCACGGCCCGATGGGATTTTCTCGAGAACTATACGTCGTCCACGGTGACGGGCAGTTCAACAGAGTACATTAGCGGTGGTGGTGAATGGTGCCTGAGTGACGACCAGATTGAAGTGCAAATTGATGTGGATTAGCCCCACATTCATCAACCCGGAAAAGAAGCCGGGCGGAATGTCTTAATCTTTTTGGCAGACATTCCCCGCCGGTACCTGCACACGATCGGGCCGGGCCTTCGTCCATGCCGCAAAAGGGTGAAGGTCCGGCCCGTATTTTTTTTTCAAACCAAATTTTCCGATTACCCCTGACCGTATCATTCAGGGGTAATCGTTTAATACTTTAGAAAGCTTTTTAATCCAAAACAGACAAGATACCAAAATAGTTGTTGACACAGGAGGATTCGGATTTGTCTCTTCCGGATCAATCAGTAAACAGCTCTACGGCATCGATCATGGCATCCGCTATACGCTCCTTTGTGACCACACCGACTACAGCGCTATCCCCTTCACGTACAACCAGGGCGGCAGAGGCCCGGCTGGAACGCATCCCGGCAATAACTTCAAGGAGCGTTGAATCCTCCGATACGGTTATAAATTCTCTGTCTGCGATCTCCCCGAGAGTGCCGACTTCCCCGCGTCTGCCGAGGGCCTCTATCGCCACATCCCTGGTAATAAGACCTACCACTCTGTCGGCATCCTTAACGAGGAAATTCGATACAGCCGTCTGTTCCGACAACATCTGTGCAAACTCGTCAGGAGTGATCGAAGCCGGTACAAACGTGAGACGGGTTTCCATCATATCCTTTACATGTTTTACGTGATACAGATTGGCTTGCAACGCTTCGGGCATGTAGTGGCCGCGCCGGGCAAGCTTCAGTGTGTAAATGCTGTCTTTCTCCAGAATCTTACGTACCCCATAGCTGAACGCCACCGCTACTGTAACGGGGATGATGACGTTGTAGTCAAGGGTCATTTCAAAGATCATTACAATGGCTGCCATAGCCGCACCGGTCGATCCGCCTATCATAGCTGCCATACCCGCGGCGGCAAATGCCGGAGGACTGATCGTAAACGCTGGAAAGACCCGGTGAAGGATAATCCCGTACGCTCCACCCATTGTGGCGCCCATATAAAGCGCCGGCGAAAAAATACCTCCGGACGCACCTGAACCAAGGGTCAGGGATACGGCAAGCAGTTTTAAAAAAAAGAGTAAAACGAGCATGTATAGTTGCAGCTGTTTGCCGGAAAGTATGTCTTGAATCGTTGAATAGCCAACACCGTCTATATAGTAGTGACCGGTTGTAATCATCAAGAGGTACATCATGATGCCCACTATAAACATTCCGGTCATGTGTTGAATATAGTAATTTCCCGTCACACGTTTAGTGAACAGATCCTCGAAACCGTAGACAGACTTTATAAAGAGTGTAGAGACCAAACCCATGAGCACACCCAGCCCTACGTAAGAAACGAGCACCAGCGGGTTGGCCAGGTGAAAGTAATGTCGCTCAAGTGCAGGGATTAAAAAGGACGGAGAGTTGCCAAAGAAGATACGGGCAATGTAGATAGCGGTAGCCGTGGCAATTGCGACTGGAACCAGTGTCCTCGCACTGACCTCATGCATCATGATTTCAAGGGCGAACAGCACTCCCCCTATCGGGGTGTTAAAGGTTGCGGCAATACCGGCACCGGCACCGGCCGAGATCAAGTTGATTCGTTGCCAAACGGGCATCGGAAAAATCTGGCCTAATGAGGACCCGAAGGAAGAACCAATCTGAATGATTGGCCCCTCGCGGCCAACAGCGCCTCCGCTTCCAATGGAGAGAGCGGAGGCAACCGATTTAACCGCAGCAACGACCGGTCTGATAATGCCCTTGTGGTAGTAAATCGCATCCATAACCTCCGGAACACCGTGACCTTTCGCTTCAGGAGCGAAGTTTTTAACAAGGAAGACAACACCAACGGCGCCAAGCACAGGCACAAGAATAACAAAAATACCCCATGGGCTCGGAGGGGTATGAACATTGGCGTTATACACCACCGAGAATTTGCCCAGGAACATGAGATTGTGGAAGAAGGCAATCAGGCCGCGAAACACCACGGCACCCAGCCCGGAAACCACACCTATAAATACCGACAGGAAGGAAATAATCAGCGGAGAGAGTGGTTTATTTTGAATTGATTCATTTACTTTCATGTGTTGTTGAGTTCATATTAACATACGGTAGTCACTAACAATAAATCAGGAACGTTGTTGTGTGTTGTGTACTATGCATAACTTATACATTATTAATTTCCGTCTCTCTCGTGCAACTGGACGTGTGCGGGGCTTCCTTGTATCTCTAATCATGCTTGACATAGTATGCTATAATCATATAACTTTATCAATTTTATTTTCGGTAGTGTCAATAGTTTTGCATAGTATGCAACAACGTCCCGGAAGTTTGTTTCCATGTATCGACGCTCTCATTTCCGCAGGACAGGGAAACGATGCGGAACAGGTCAATCCCTCTGTGTCGAGTTTCACTGCACTGACTTGTTATCTGCTCATTTATTTACAGCTTTTCTATATATCTATTGTAATCATCAACAGTAATTTCTATCTCTTTTAAAATTTCTCTTAACAATGGTCGGGACAACATCCTTCCTTTGTGATGAGGCAATGTGGTTATTCTGCCATCAGGATGTCTATAAAATGCATGGCTTCCTTTCTGACGAACCCTATCGAAACCAAGTGAAAACAACAATTTTTCGGCAGTTTTGGCGTCAACAAGCCGCAGCTTGCTCAACCTGCAACCTCAACTTGCTGAAGTCCAACGAATTCCGGTAAATTGTCCTTTGCTTCAGTGTCCATTTCCTCCAAGCACAATTCAACTACTTCTTTGAGATTCTTCTGTAGTTCATCTAATGTTTCAGCTTGTGTATGGGCGCCTAAGATGCCCGGAACAATCCCCACATATAATCCTGTTTCCGGGTCTCGCTCAATATATCCAACTATTTTATGCATTAATCCTCCTTTGCGATTGGTGTATACAAAATTATAACAAATCCAAATAGCTGAATGACAGAAAAATTGATGTTTAACTCTGAGTCATTCTTCACGCCTGAGATAACCCGCCCGCCAACGAGCTGGCTACCAAAATTGAGCGTGGCACTTACTTCAACCTACCTCAAGAAAACGCGCGTGCTCGCGGGTCGGCGTTAATTGATTTGTTAGCCAATTTCAAGCACTTATCGTATTTTGGATTTCCTTGCAAAATTTGGTAGGGGAATCATGTTGAGATGTCATTAAATACAAAAATAGTCCAGATTTTGATTGTATTTTTAGCTCACCATATAAACAAATCGGAATTTCATAATTGTCTTTAAATCTACGATCTGGCCCGCC
>BTTF01000032.1:0-22078 GCA_036244995.1 bacterium
CTGAAGAGTGCCGGCTTCCTTACTTTAATCTTCTTGAAATCAGGATGGAGAGGGTTCAGGAGATAATTAAACTCCTGAGGGATGATAACTGATGGAACTCTGAGAAGAACCGACCTTCCAGCCTTTAGCCATCCGGTACCTATTTCTTTTGTGGATTCCGGAGGGGGTTGCTGTTGCCAGTCCTTCGGAAGATTTGCAACAGCTCTTTCTTCTATTTTTACTGAATCAGGAATCTCTACCTTAAAACAGAGGAATCTGATCCTGTTATCCTTTTTTGTAAGCCGAATAAACATTTCAAGGGCTGACATGGGATGGCGGAGGGAGCGGGACATTTTATTATCTTGCAGCTATTGTAAATCAGGATGGAAAACCATTGAATGTCAGCACCGTTCATCTTGGTTACGGTATTGATGTTAAATCAATAAAGATATCTTCCGGCACAATCACTCTCGATCTGTTGACACACAATTACTGGGACCCTATGTGCTGCCCTACAAAAAAGAGTCACTATAAATATAAGTTAGCAGAGATTGATAAAAAATATAAGTTGATCCGGTGACTCCGTCAGGCGGTTAGTCCCTTCTCTATGAGGTTTTTTCGACCTTCGTTGGACAAAGGAGACAAGAAGTTTTTAAGGCATGGAAGATGTATGCCGGTACCAATAGGGAACTCATTGAGGCAAAGTCTGAAGAAAGGATCAGCATTCAGAAACTATAAAAGTCAGGCTGCCTTCCTTGTGGTTATTCCTTCAATGATGTCTTTATTCTTTTGCCATGCCTTTTGAAGGTCATAATTTTTCTGTGCATTGAGCCAGAAATCAGCACTCATCCCGAAATGTTTGGAAAGCCTTATGGACATATCGGGAGAAACAGCCCTTTTGCCATTGGCGATCTCATTAACCGTTCTGAAAGATGTCTTTAATTCCCTGGCAAGTTCCTTCTGAGTTATCCCGAGTGGTTTCATCAGATCATCCAGCAAAATTCTTCCCGGAGTCTACAATCATCTCCCGGATTCCGGCAACGGAGAGCAAAAGAAAGAGGACACCGGAGATAAAGACCACTCCAAGCCCCACCTGCCAGGTGTTTGCAAAACCCGCTGCTGCAATTCCGGGCAGGACGGAAAAGACAAAGAAGAAACTTTCCCCCGTTCCCGGGGCCTGCGCAATGGGATACCCGGCGTAAAGCGCCATTATCATGGTGGAGATCGCTGCCGAAATGCATGCCGCCGTCATTACAGCACCGAAATCCATCCCGGTCTCAAATCCAAACATCCTTCCGGAGAGGACCATCGGCTGAAGGACGATGATATATGCCATGGTCGGGAACGTAGTCATCCCTGCAATTACCTCCGTGCGCAACGTTGTGCCGTTATCAGTGAGTTGAAAGGTCTCCTCCAGTATGCCCGGAGTCTAATCCCCCTCAAATTCCGTCAATGTAAAAACACTGTATCCCTTGTCGACCAGCTTCTGGTGGCCGCCTATATCAGGTAGGTCTACTATGAAGGCCATCTCCGCAACTTTGGCACCGAGTTTCTCGATAAGCGCGGCCGACGCCAGGGCCGTGCCCCCTGTTGCAAGGAGGTCGTCCACAAGAAGGACTCTCTCTCCGCTCTTTAAAGCATCCTTATGTATCTCTATAACATCTGTCCCGTATTCAAGCGCATACTCATGCTCTATAGTATCCGCTGGAAGTTTGCCCTTCTTCCTTATGGGAATAAACCCCTTTCCAAGGGTGTAGGAAAGGGCTCCTCCGATAATAAAACCCCTGGACTCTATGCCGACAATAGTGTCAAACTCCACATCACTCGTAATATACCTCTGCGTCATGCTGTCGATAACAAGCCTGAATCCGACAGGGTCCTTAATCAGCGTGGTAATGTCCCTGAACATGATTCCCTTCCTGGGATAATCGGGCACTGTCCTTATCTTTGATTTAATTGGCATTTGTTCCTCCTTTTTAGCTGCATTTGTGTTCTGAACACTCAATCTTTGGAATTGTATTCAGGATAAGTTTCTTTACATTTTCAGCGTTCCGGTGCATGATTGATGCAATTATATCCCATGTAACGGGTTCCTCGCCTTCCTTCCAGCAATCATAATCAGTGGACATTGCAATTGACTGGTAACATATGCCCAGTTCTCTTGCAAGTATGACCTCAGGTACGGTTGACATGTTGATGACGTCCGCTCCAAAGCCCCTGAACATGTGAGACTCGGCCTTTGTGGAAAACCTGGGGCCTTCAATCGTAATCACAGTACCTTTTTTGTGATGCCTGAGCTTTAATTCTTTGGCGGTTTTAATGAGAAGCGACCGCAGCTCCCCGCAGAAGGGCTCTGCCATCGGCGTATGAACAACATTCTTTTCATGGAAGGTAAGGGTTCTGTGTTTTGTGAAATCTATAAACTGGTCAATAAAGACAAAATCAGCGGGCTTTATCCCGGCCCTCAGTGAGCCGACCGCTGTAGTGGCGAGGATATGCGTGCAGCCCTCCTTCTTGAGGGCGCTCAGATTGGCACTGTAATTGACTGCCGTCGGGTAGATGGAATGCTTCTTCCCGTGACGGGCAAGTATTACGACGTCAACACCGTCTATCTTGCCGACTGTGAGTGGTGATGAGGGTTTTCCGTAAGGTGTCTTTAAATTCTTTTCTTTGGCGCCTTTGATTATCTTTGGATCATCAAGCCCTGAGCCACCAATAATACCGACTTTCACCTTTTTCATACGCTCTCCTTGTTAAAGTTATTGTCCTCCAAGATTCCATGTTTTAACTCTTTTTCATGCAATTCCACAGTAAACTCTGTACTCCCAGGTTGATTGAGCAGGGCCATCATCCGGTATGTTCATCTGTCTTGCTGATTTCTTGAACAAAAAGGGGAGAAACACGATATCTGTTTTCAGTAATATCTAAAGTTAAAGCCGGAATTGAACTCAGCCCTTATGTTCCGGGTAAAGATCAAGAATATCTGCTTCATTGGCTGCGCAAATCCCCCTTTCGGTAATCAATCCGGTGACCAGTTCAGCCGGGGTAACGTCAAAGGCATAATTTGCGGCATTGCTGCTCTCCGGGGTCAGCAGCACCTTTTTGATCTCACCTTCACAGAGGCCCTCGATATACCTGACCTCATCAGGGTCTCTCTCCTCAATGGGGATTTCCTTCCTGCCATCTCTTATCTCCCAGTCAAAAGTTGATGAGGGCAGTGCGACATAGAACGGGATACTGTTGTCTTTTGCGGCCAGGGCCTTGAGGTAGGTTCCTGTCTTGTTGGCAACATCTCCGGTATAAGTCGTCCTGTCCGTACCCACAATCACCATATCCACAAGTCCGTGCTGCATCAGATGCCCCCCTGCATTATCAGGTATTACAGTGTGAGGGACACCATGCCGGCCAAGCTCCCACGCAGTCAGACTCGCGCCCTGATTCCTCGGTCTCGTCTCATCAACCCAGACGTGAACATTAATCCCCTTGTCAAAGGCAGCATATATGGGTGATGTTGCAGAGCCGTAATCGACAAATGCCAGCCATCCGGCATTGCAGTGTGTGAGAATATTAACAGGATTGCCCTTCTTCCCTGCAGCAATGCCCTCGATTATCCTTACCCCGTGTTCTCCGATCCGCCTGCAGTAGTCAGCATCCTCATCAGCAATCTCATTTGCGGTCTTCAGGGCTATAGCCACCTTATCAGCAGTAGAGGCGCCGCTCCTGATGGCATTTAACTGTCTGTTTACCGCCCATGTGAGATTGACGGCTGTGGGCCTTGTTGATATAAGTTTTTCGGCCGCTGCATTCAGATAATCATCAAATGAATCTTCCCTTTCAGCCTCCAGCGCGGCAAGATACATTCCATAGCCAGCTGCTGCGCCAATTAATCCGGCACCCCTCACATGCATATCCTTAATGGCTGCTGCCATGTCATCAACCGCACTTAAATCCTCAATCACCAACTCATGCGGAAGTCTTCTCTGATCAATAATCCTGATTATTGATTCATCGTCTTCCTTCACCCAGATAGTGCGATAATGTCTTCCGTTTACATTCATTTGATTTCCTGAACAGAGTTTTCCCGGAGATGATACTTCTTTTTTTTATATTGCCCGGAACTTGATACCAACTACAGTGATACAAAACATGAAACATAAACACGTTGTTACGGTACATTGGAATTTTACACAACATTATCCAACAAATTCAAGGGCAGTTCACATAAAAATGCTAAAGCAGAGAGATACAAACATATGAATGTAGGCAATTCCCGATTCGCTGCATGTAAGGGAAGCGCTCTATCTGGTATAATTGCAATAAAACAAAAGGAGGATATCCGTCATGAAAAAATCATTAGGCCCAAAAACCATCATCTATCCAGCCCCGGTCCTGGTCATAGGAACCTATGACAGCAAGGGTAAAGCCAATGCAATGACTGCATCCTGGGGAGGGATCTGCTGCTCTCAACCCCCCTGCATAGCCGTTTCTCTGAGAAAGGCAACCTACTCATATGACAATATCGTGGAGCGCAAGGCGTTTACCGTTAATATCCCCTCTGAGGACTATATCAGGGAAGCCGATTATTTTGGAACAGTATCAGGGAGAAAAGAGGACAAGTTTTCCATTACCGGCCTTACCCCTGTAAAGAGTGAGCTCGTTGATGCACCTTACATCCGGGAATTTCCCCTCATTCTTGAGTGCAGGGTAATCCATACATTTGAAATAGGCCTCCATACCCAGTTCATCGGTGAGGTGATGGATATCAAGGCTGAGGAATCCGTACTCGGAGAAACCGGGGCCCCTGATATTGAAAAAGTAAAACCCGTTGCGTTTGCCCCTGAAAGCCGCACCTATTATGGCCTTGGCAAATTCCTCGGAAAGGCCTTTTCGATTGGAAGTAAATTGAGCGGGGACAAATAAAAGAGCACAAACCACGCAGGCATGGGGTAAAAAATATCCAACAACACGATTCCGGCTTAAAAACTGCCGGAATGACAGATTAAAAAACGGATTTTTATTGACAATATACCCCATTAACTGGTATAAAGTATAGTTACAAAAATCTCAAGGAGGTGTAATATTATGAGGCTTGCTGTATTTGTGAGTGAGTACAGGGATCCGGCGATGCTGGAAAGACTGAAGGCCGAAAAATTAGGAATAGTCCTGGTACAGAACGGGGTGTACCATGCAACGCTTAAAAAAGGCGGCAATGTATCCCCGGTTCTCTCAAAAGACGTTGAGTATTATGCACTCTCTGAAGACCTTCAATCCAGGGGGTTCTCAGACTCTGATGTTGTTGATAGCAAGGTAAAGGTTATCAATTATGATGGTCTGGTTGACCTTATCTTCAATGATTACGAAAAAACAATCTGGCTATAAGGAGGCAATAATGGGCAAAATTACAATAGGCTGTTTCTCATCACTCGTTGGTTCCATGTCCCTTGATTTCGCAATCAAGTTCTCTGACGCTGCTGTGAAGAAGGGACACGAGGTTGACCTTTGGCTTTCAGGCAACGGTACAATGCTTGGGAAAAAAGGGCAGAGCAAGTTCAGGGATTACTCTTATCTGATGGATACGGTAACGGAATTAATCAAGAGCGGAAAATTCAGGATAACAACCTGCGAGGCCTGTGCCAAGGCAAGGGGCATTGGCAGGGAAGATACAGTCGAAGGCTTTGGTGTGGCAAGCATGGACTGGTATCTTGCAAGTGCCTTCAGCACAGACAGAATCCTGCACATAGGAGGTGAATAAGATGGCTATTAAAAAGATTGCATTTATTGTTGAAAAACTTCCCTATAAGTCTGAAACCTCAAGGCTGGCCCTTACACATGCAATTGCCAGCCAGACGGTGGAGATTCATCTTGAGGATGGTGACAACGTCGAACCGGTATTGGCCTTTGTCGGCGACGGGGTACTGAACTGTCTCAAGAACCAGAAAGCATTAGAGATATACGGCGTCTCAAGCCTTGAGTCGCATGTAAAGAATGCCCTTCTGCTCGATCTCAGGGTGCTGGTCTGCAAGGAGGACCTTGAGGGGTTTGGACTCACTGAAGACTCAATCGTGATGGACGCTGAAGAGATCGGTGGTGAGGTAAATACTCAGGTAGTTCCATACGAAGAGATTCAGCAGGACCTTGAAGCCGCCGATCACCTGATGTTTTTCTAAAAAACCTCTCGATTCAAAGAAAGAGCATAAAAGAACAAACCACTGAAGACACAGACAAGTAAGGGGTAATGGAAAAGTTGGCAGCTGCTGCTTCTCAGTGTCCTCAGTGGTTAAGTTATTAAAGTACAATACACTCTAAGGAGGTTTTTAATGGCAGATTTAAAATCTATCGAACCGGCGGCAACACTTGATGTGCTCGGCAGGGTTTGTCCTTATCCGCTGGTACTCACAAAAAAGAAGCTTGAAAAGCTGAACAGCGGCGATGTACTAAAGGTCATTAGCGATGCGCAGGCATCAGTTGAAGACTCGCTACCAAAGTATTGTGAAAAGCATGGCTATGAAATGGAGGCTGTCAAACTCGAGGACAAGGGATACTGGGAAGTATATATTCAGAAGAAGTAACAGCTTGGAGTGTAAAAGCACTTTATATTCATTAAAAAAGGGGCCTCTTTAATTTGAGAGCCCCTTTTATTATTCGTTTTGAATTGTGAAATTACATCTCTAATTACATCTCCGTAATAGTTATAGCTGCCGGAGGACAGACCCCAACACAGCTCTCGCAATATACACACTCAGAACCGTTTACCGGATCTGACTTACTGTCTCCGTTCATTTCAAAAACACCCTGCGGGCAGATACTAATGCACTCCTCACAGGCTTCACACTTATCAGTATCAACGGCTACAATATACAATTTACTTCACCTCCTTACTCGATTAATAATCCTGTATGCCATAAAACAACGGCTGCCTTTACTATAATAACAAACCCCGCATATTTTATTTAATGGGTATTGGAAGAACCCGATTCTATCTGCCCTTCCCTGACTGATACAGCCACCTTGTAAAGAACCGTAAGCACGAGGAACCCGATGGCCCAGACCCCAATGGTGATTATTGTCTCAGGCAATGTCGGCCAGTACTCTGTTACCCTGTCAAAAGGATTGGGAACAAAACCACCAACGATCAATCCAAACCCCTTATCAATCCATAAGGAAACGAATACCGCTGCGCAGGCAAAGGCAAGGATAGCTTCATTCTTGCGTGTACCAGGGATAACCAGAAGAATAATAGAGACAACAGCAAGCACAGTAGATATCCACATTATGGGAACTAACTTCCCAAAACCATCCAGACCGGCATAGAGGTACTCAAAGGAGGCCATATGGCCGGGAATCTGACTGTAGAAGGCGGTAAATACTTCTAATATAAGGAAGAATACACTTGCTATCATGGCATAGGTGACGATCTTCCCCAAGGCCTGAATCGGCTCCTTTCCCGGGTCAAACTTGGTAAGCTTTCTCACTATCAGGGCCAGGATGATAAGGAGCGCCGGTCCGGCTGCAAAGGCAGATGCAAGAAAACGGGCTGCCATTATAGCAGAAAGCCAGAAGGGCCTTCCCGGGAGTCCGGCATAGAGAAAGGCTGTGACGGTATGGATACTGATGGCCCAGGGGATTGATAAATATATCAGGGGCTTTAGCCACGTCGGTGGTGGAACCTCTTTACGATCAGCCTCCAGCGTATTCCAGCCGATTATGATATTGAGAAGCAGATAACCGTTTAGCACGACAGCATCCCAGAACATTACCGAGTTGGGTGACGGATGGAGCACCAGGTTCATCACTCTCATCGGCTGTCCCATATCAACCATGATGAAAAGCATGCACATCACCACAGAAGCAACAGCAAGAAACTCCCCGAGGATAAGTATCTTGCCGAACTTTTTAAAGTCATGCAGGTAATAGGGAATAACCAGCATCACCGCTGATGCCGCAACACCCACAAGAAATGTGAACTGACCTATATAAAGACCCCACGAAACATCCCTGCTCATACCCGTCATGCCCAGACCATAAGCGAATTGGCGGAGGTAGAAAATAAAGCCCACCCCGATAACGGCAAGTAAAAAGAATATCCATCCCCAGTATCGTCGACTTCCAGTTAATGCCTTCTCAAGCATCTTCATCACCTCCTATTATGTAAAACACACTGGGCCGTGTTCCGAGTTCAGCCTTACGACGTATGGTATAGTGCGTACTCAGTATTTTTCTTACGTCTGATTCGGGGTCTGCGAGGTCACCAAAAATCAATCCCCCGTTGGATACCTCCACACACTTAGGCTCGAGACCTATTGCAAGCCTCTCCACACAGAAAGTACATTTCTCCACAACCCCTTTTGCCCTTGTAGGGTAGTCCGGATTCAGGTGTTTGATAAAAGGACGCGGATCCCGCCAATTGAAGCTCCTTGAACCGAAGGGACAGGCTGCCATACAGAACCTGCACCCGATACAACGATGGTAGTCCTGCGCGACTATGCCGTCCTTCCTCTTGAAAGTAGCTTGTGTGGGACAAACCCTTACACACGGTGGATTGTCGCAATGGTTGCAAAACAATACAGCCTTCTTTTCCTGAATCCCCTCCGGAAGGTATTCGTTCTTCTGAAAGGGAAAGGTGTGGTTAAAGGTCTCCGTCCATATCCATTTAACCTCATCCTTTGTATTGCCGAAGTCCGGAACATTGTGAATACGATGACAGGCATCTATTACTCGTTTGTAGTCTGCTTCTGTTTTAAACTTTTTTAAATCCACGACCATTCCCCATCTCTTTGCCGTAAGGCGCTTCGAAGAGGACATGTATTCTATAGCTTCAGCTCTATTTTTCCAGAGCAAATCAGTAGCCGAAAATCCGATCCCAAGGCTGGAAATCCCGGCCAGCTTCAAGAAATCTCTCCTACTAATGCTCATTCCTGGCCTCCTTTGGTGCGAAATGACAATCCCAGCAGTACGGTTTGACAGACGCATATTTATGGCATTCATCGCAGAATTTTTTCCTGTTGGAATGACATCTCAGGCATTGGTTCTGGAAGCTGATCTCGGTAATCCTTCCGTCAGACCCCTTATAGAGCCTTTCGCCATGGCGAAGTGCGGCATCTCTCCAGCTAATCAGTAACTGCATGTGATGTGCCCTCATAAACTTCTTTGATTCCACACACTGTTTCACCTTCATCTGCTGAATGACCGGTGTATCAAGTTTTGGGTCCGGTTTGGCTACAGCCTTACCCATATTACTGTAAAAAGGAAACGTTGCAAAGGCCACAAATATTATCAATCCTATAAGGATTTTCCCAGCGTCATACATCCTCTTCCTCCTTTCCCGGCAGGGGTTCAAGGCGCAGATCAGTCTCTCTCTCCTTCTCGCCCTTCATAACCAGGGCGTTACCAAGCAACTCATGAATACCGGAGACTCCCACATCCGGAACCCAGTACTGCATCAGGGCGGACAACGTTGCCCTGTCTATTGCACAGATATTGGCTAACATGTTCACCCCGTTTTTATCCCGCACATGCTTAACGGCATTCGCCCTCGCCAAGCCTCCCCGCATCCTCAATTCCATGTTTTCACCTGCATTCAGGCCTGTACCGCTTCCGCAGCAAAATGTCTTCTCCCTGATGGTATCCTCGTGCATCTCATGGAAATTATTACATGTGTTATTAATGATATAGCGAGGCTCTTCAAGTATTCCCATGCCCCGGGATGTATTACAGGAGTCATGATAAGTTACACTCAGTTGGTCATTCCGGCTTGGGTCAAGTTTCAGCTTGCCGTGTTTGATCAGGTCGGCCGTAAACTCAGCTATATGAACCATCTTCGTGGTCTTTGCATTCTCGAACTTCGTGCCCGTTATGGGTGAAACCGGTTCTTCAAGGAAATCGGCCGGGCCGTTCCATGTATCCATATACTGATGCACAACCCTCCACATGTGACCGCACTCTCCTCCGAGTATCCACTTTACTCCCAGTCTCTTGGCCTCGGCATATATCTTGTAATTCAGCCTTTTTGCCATCTCCATTGAGGTAAAGAAGCCGAAGTTTCCTCCCTCGGATGCATAGGTACTCCAGGTATAGTCAAGCCCGAGTTCATGAAAGAGCATGAGATAGCCCATGCAGGTATAAGTTCCGGGGTCGCCAAAGAGGTCTCCGGAAGGTGTGACAAAAAGAATCTCCGCTCCTTTGCGGTTAAAGGTCGGCTCGACCTTGATGCCTGTTATCTCCTCTATATCATCGACCATAAACTCGATATTGCTTGTTATGGTATGGGGCTCAAGACCAAGGTGGTTACCCTTCCTGTAACAGTTTGCCACCGGTCCGGCAATCCAGTCCGTATTGCACCCCAACAGGTTAAAGAGTTCCCTCGCCATCATCGTAATCTCGGCGGTATCAATGCCGTAAGGGCAGAAGACCGAGCACCTCCGGCATTCAGTGCACTGGTAGAAATAGTACCACCACTCCTTGAATACCTCAAAGGTAAGCTCCCGTGCCCCGGCAAGGCTTCCAAAGAGTTTTCCGCCGGTTGTGAAATACTTCCTGTATACAGACCTCATCAGCTCAGCCCTGAGGACTGGCATATTTTTGGGGTCTCCGGAACCGATAAAGAAATGACACTTGTCGGCACATGCCCCGCACCTTACACAAATATCCATAAAAAGATGAAATGCGCGGTTCTTTTTAAGCCTCTCCCCGAGACCCTTCAGGACTGTATCCTCCCAGTCTGCGGGAAGTTTCCAGTCGTCATCCAGCGGGGACCATTCCCTCGGATTGGGAAACCCTATTTCATCAAGATATTTCGGCCTTGTACCATAACAAAAGGTACCGGGTTTGAATTCAACGGGCACCTCCATCCAGGGTTTTTCAGGAGGATTATAGTCTATCTTTACGAGTTCTTCCGGTTTTGGTGGCTTTGTTGGTTTTGTTGGTTTCGCCATTATCTCACTCCTTTTCTACTGGAATTCCAGCATCTTTCATTTTCTCCCTGAACTCATCCTCATATTCCTCGTATGTATGAACCTTCACCGGATAGTTCCATGGATTGACATGTCTCTTCATACGGCTGTTGTTGGCAAGGTTTCTTGTAGGACTGAGGAAGACCCCTCCCATATGCATCAGTTTGCTGAAGGGAAAGTAGGCAAAGAGGGAACTGATCAGGAACAGGTGAATATAGAAAATAACTCCAATCCCTGCCGGGATATCGGGATTCAGAGTGGCCAAACCCAGGGTCAGTTCCTTCACATGTATAATATCAACCCTGAAAAAATACCGCATCAGTATACCTGTAGTTGCGATACCCATAATAAGAAACAACGGCAGATAGTCGGCAGGAAGAGAAATATAACGGACCTCCGGGATAAAAGCCCTTCTGAGAAAAAGATATGTAACAGCCAGCAACAGAATCACGCCGGTAAGCAAGAGATGAGGAGAGCCTATCTGCAGAAAACCATCGAGACTGTCAAGCATATTTACAAGGAAGGGGACAGGTTGTGTAAAGAATCTCAGATGCCTGATGATAACAATAAACATTGACCAGTGAAATGCCAGTCCTCCCAGCCAGAGCCACTTATTCGAACCGTATACCAGACTTGGCCCGTCGTCCCTCAGTTCAGGCTTCAGGTTTCTGAAAAGTGAACGAAACAGCAGCACTTCCAGCGCCATTCTCCCGATAACACCCCATGTGCCCGCAGGACTTTCAAGTTTGCTGTACTTGATCCAGGGGAGAGACTTCTCCTGACCACAGGTTGTGGGGATATGGAAGGGCACCGGTGAACGGCTCCACTTCAAGACGCGCAAAATTACTCCCAGGATAAATGTCGCAACTGCTGCATAGGGTATAACGGTTCCGAACAGAACATACAATCCTGCCCCCTTTACTCCTGCCAGGGCAATTAAAACGAGCACTATAACAACGAAAAAGGAAAGCAATGCGCCCATTTAGCAACCTCCTTTCACTATATGATGTAAACCTTATATGATGTAAACTTTAAAAGCCCTTAATATTCTATATTATTCCTCTTGAATTTCTTTTACCAGATTTGCTCTCTGTAATAACCTGAAGGTCATGTTTTTGACCTCATTGGCCTTCAGGTCGTAAACCTGCTCCCTGCATTTCATGTACACATCAAAGGAACTACGGACAAGTTCGTCTATCCCGGACTCGAGTCTCAACAGCTCATCATACATCTGGTGCTCACGAATCTCTTTTTGCAGCGATTCTCTAATCACTTGCTTTAAAAGGAAGATAAAACCGATTGCCTCTGAGGGAGTAAACTCCTGGATTGCCCTGACTCTGATAATGTTATCAAGAAAGGGGGAGACCTTGCCGGAATCGGCTTCCTCAAGAAGTCCGTCAAAAAGTCCTTCTATTCCCTCGGAAATTGTATGTCCTACAGGATTTGCAAACTGATTTTTCTGTTTTTTCAAAAAACCCGAAGTATCAGAGGGATAGGTATCCACTATCAGGTCAAACCACTTTCTCAGGATGGCTGCTCGCTTCTCTGTAAGAAGACTTTTCAATTCCATAAACTTATATAGACCGCCCCTTTGGATATCAGATCAAAATCATTACAGTTTTTTAAACTCCATACACAAGAGAGACAAAATGTGCAAGTCCACTGTAATCTACTGCTGCCTCTCTCACCCTTTGGCATTTCCCGGCCACTTCAACCCTAAGGAGCTATCTATATCAACCTTCGAGTATATGGAAGTTCAAGGATGGTACCCCGGCAGACTCTACTGGGGTCACCCATCCTTAATTTAGACCGGAAATTATACGCAGCCGGTTGGTTTTGGCAATCCGGCATATCGACAGGCCTGCTTTGCCGGACCATCCGGGAATAGCTGATAAAGATATTTTGTGTTCCCTTTCTCCGGGCCCATGTTCTTCTTGATCTCTTTTACGAGAATCTTGATCATGGGAGCAATCTGGTATTTCTGATAATAATCCCTCAGGAAGTTGATTATCTCCCAGTGCTCATCAGTCAGCTCCTGGCCATCCTGTTCAGACATAACCTTGGCAAGTTCCGGAACCCAGTCCTCAAGATTCTGCAGGTAGCCCTCTTCGTCCACTTCAATCTGTTTGCCCTCATACTCAATAGTCGGCATCTTTAAAACCTCCTTATACTGTTTTTTTTGGGAAAAATCCCGTCTGTTAACTTTAATTCTTTCAAGCGCATAAAGGCATAAGGTTATACACATTAATACAGAAGCACCAAGATGGTCAAATTAAAAAAATTTATTATCCAATCATAAATGCTTATTGCTGTAAAAATACTATTCCTGAAACTTTCAGCTATCCCCTTAAAGCACCCTCTCCGAGTTTTATAAAAATAAGCTTTCCTGCAGGCACCTTGTCATTAGCCTGCCCTCTCTTTGGTAAAACCCTGTGCATCCTCCGGTTATAAGTCAGTATATTCTGACTGTAATCCTCATCCGGAACCAGTCCCCATGCCAGTGACCAGTCTTCCTTGCAGGCATATGTAAGGGCATCAACAAATGCCTCTCCGAGATTACGTCCGGTAGGGTCATAGGCATAGACAGCCCCGCAAGGACAGATTCCTCCCTGGAAGAATCCGAGATCTGTTGCAACATCATAAGGTCTTTCAAAGAACTCATGACAGAAAGGACACCTCGGTTCGGTTAGAACGCTCTTATCTTCTCTCTCTTTCATTTTCAAATGAATTGTTGATTATATAAACTCCTTTTTAAAGAAGTCAACCGGCCCCTGCAAGCTCCTCTGCGAGCTCACTTATTTTACGCTCTATCAGCTCCCCGGCACAATAGACCTTAATTTCCGAGTTATCATGAACGAGTTCCCCGACAACTTCAGGAACCTCCACCTGCATTGTCCTTTTAAGGCACTGTAATGTCAAAAGGGCCCTCCCCCTGACTTTTGGGTCCTTATCAACCAGGGCCTTGTTTAGCAGCCCTGCTGCAACATCTAATGGAACAGGTTTTCGCTCACTTATTCGACAGATGGCATAGAGAACACCTTCCCTGAATATCTCCTCATCAAACAGCCCGATAATTATTGGAATAAGGTCGTCGTAGCTGTCGGGACAATGCCTTACTGTCTCCCCAAGCATCTCTATTGCAGACCACCCGATCCCGCCCGACTCCTCTGTGATGGACCACAGGAGTCTTTGAACAATAATCCTGCCCGCCCCTGCGGATTTATCAGTGACCTCTCTGACAAGGGGACCGATCGCCTCGATAGCACGCCAGGTCAGCATTGATTCCTTGTCATAGGAAAGGCTGATCAGCACACTTATAGCCCGGGGATACTCTTCTGCAAGGGCAGAAAGTCCCTTTACCTCACCCTTTAAGAGCAGGTCCTTGACTCTTTTCTTAAGTTCCCTGTAAGACATATCCGGTTAAATGTAAGACCTAGGCCGTTGCATCATGCAGAAGAAAGCCGCCTGCGGCTTTGTGCATGATTGTGAGCCGCCCTCAGCATACCCTCAACCCACTCCGGGCTGCCCAGGGCATGCAGGTGTGTGTATGTTGCAAGGACATTCCTGTAAACAATCCCGTCTGATTTACCATCAATACCCTTGCCCCTGTTCATGGCAAAGATCATTTTAAGATTCCTGTCAAAGTCCATAACCCTTGAATAGTGAAACTCGTGTCCTTTTAAGGAAGTGCCCTTCTGAAAATAGGGATTATCCTCCTTCACCTCAACCATTGTATATCCATGCGCCACGGGTGAAGTCTCCATTCTGAAGCTGATCGGCAGTATTGCAGTCATCGGGTAAGTCTTTCCCCGAAACTCTATCTCCCTGCCAAGGTACATAAGCCCGCCACACTCGGCATAAACCGGCAGACCCTGCTCAACCGCCTGACGGAGTGAGGCCATAAACTTTTTATTCCCGGAAAGTGTTATGGCATTCGTCTCAGGGAAACCCCCGCCAATATACAGTGCATCAATATCCGGCAAGGACTCCTCAGTGATAGCACTTATCCCGATCAAATCTGCACCGGCACTCCTGAGTGCCTCAAAATTGTCGGGGTAATAAAACTGAAAAGCCATGTCCTTGATGATGCCGATCCTTACGTTGCGGGTTGCAGGTTGCGGGTTAAGAGAATCAAAGACTGTTGCGAGTTGCGGGGTGCGGGGTGCGAGTTGCGGGGCTCCGCGGGCAATATCAAGGACCTTTTCGTACTCCACGGCATCCCTGACAATCCTCCCCATTATCTCGATAGACTTCACAACCTCAGGGTGCTCATGGTGGGGCGTAAGGCCCATATGTCTTTCAGGAAAACGCTCATCCTTCAGCCTTTGAATTGCACCCAGGACCTTGACGGGTGTGTACTTCTCAATGGCTCCCCTTATTACAGTCTCATGCCTCCTGCCCGATATATTGTTGAGGATAATACCCTTTAAATCAACCTCCGGGTCAAAGGCAATAACCCCCTGAATAATGGCTGCAAGAGTCCTTGTAACCTTTGTGCAGTCAACTATGAGAATAACCGGGGACTTCAGAAGTTTGGCAAGTTCCGCAGTGCTGTAAGTGCCCTCCACATCCATCCCGTCGTAAATTCCCCTGTTACCCTCTATCAGGGCACAGTCGGCACCATGGGAATGCAAACGAAAGGATTGCAGTATCTTTTTATCCGGGAATAAATAGGGATCAAGATTGTAGCAGTTTGTATCTGCTGCAGATGCAAGCCATCCGGCATCAATGTAGTCAGGACCCTTTTTAAAGGCGCTTATCTTAAGCCCTTTATCCTTAAAGACTTTAATAAGACCAAGGGAAAGGGTGGTTTTACCAGAGCCCCCTCTAAGCCCTGCTATAACCACCCTTGCAACAGTGCCCGGCATAAGCTTGTCATTGATCATCATATTACCGGTGCATTAAATGCAGCAAATGACCAATGACTATAGTTCCTACAAACCATGCAGGAATTACTCCTTTGGCGGAATCTCTACAAAGCTCCCACCAAAGTAGGTAAAGATCAGCTCTCCGGCATCCATCAACTCCCTCAGAGCAGCCTTAACCTCACTTTTTTCAAGACCCTGATCAGCAGCAACTTTCTTGAGGATATCACTCTGTTTTAACTTCTTCTTACCCGTGGACTTCTCTACCAATTGATAGATTATCTTCTTGAGTTCTTCCTTTTCCATATCAACACCTCATTTCTAAAAATATTTAAATTATTAGGACACAGG
Source organism: bacterium (assembly GCA_036244995.1). Taxonomy (GTDB): domain Bacteria; phylum Nitrospirota; class Thermodesulfovibrionia; order Thermodesulfovibrionales; family JdFR-85; genus BMS3Bbin07. Next base: position 16,145 of record BTTF01000032.1, read on the forward strand.
CTTTTATGGCTTACACAGATATCTATCTATTTATGGACTCGGGAGGGAGCAGGAACAAGAGAAATATTTTTCTCCTCTCATCCTTAGCTCCCTGCCTCAGCCTTTAATAACTTTTAGTAATTAAATCATGTTAATCAGTGTTCATCTGTAACCTGAAATGGATTACCACTTAAAGGTAGCAGCCATCCTCCATGTCTCACGTGCAAATGTAAAGTCATCAACATGCTGCAGCGTGAACTCAAGGCCTGTTATCTTAAAGAACTTCTCCCATCCAATCCTCTCAACCCATTCTCCGAGTCTCTCATGTTTCCTTGCACCGGATATATAGGTCTCGAGTATCATCCTCACAGCCGCTACTGTCTCAGTCCACCTTGGAGGGGTATTCGGGAGCCAGGGAATAGCCAGCTTTGAAAACTTCGGATTACTTCTCAGGTTTGAGACCTTACCGCCGATAACAATGGCTATGCCATCGTTCTTCGGGTCGGCAATCGGCATGGCAGGACAGACAGAATAGCAGTTACCACAATACATACACTTTTCCAGCTTTATCTTCACACTCTTTTTCTGAGGATCCGGACTGATTGCACTTGTCGGACATGAAGCAATTGTGGAAGGGATCTCACACATGTTCTTTATCTTGTCATGTTCAATCCTCGGCGGGGTCTTGTGCACACCGACGAGGGCTATATCCGAGCAATGAACAGCGCCACACATGTTAACACAACAGGCCACTGCAAGTCTGACCTTGTTGGGCAGATCCGTTGTGGTAAAGTACTCGCTCAGATCATCCATCAGGGCCTTTACTAGTCCGGATGCGTCTGTTGCCGCCGAGTGACAGTGCACCCAACCCTGTGTGTGAACGATGTTACTTATCCTGGGCCCGATACCACCTATCATATAGCCCATGTCGGCAAGCTGCTTCATCAGGGGGGCCACCTTGGATTCGGCATCCACCATAAACTCCACATTGTTTCTTGTGGTGAAACGGATATAACCACCACAATGTGCATCTGCAATGTCACACATTTCCTTTATTGTATCAGTGGAAAGCAATCTTGGAGATGCAACCCTGACCGTCCATAGCTTATCTCCGCTTTCAGCAACATGAACCATATGCCCGGGGCTTAACTGTTCATGATATTTCCACTGCCCGTAATTCTTCTTTATCACAGGGGGTAAAAACTGCTCATAATGCGGTGGTCCAATGTCTGTTTGTCTCTGTGGTAATTCTGACATAACAACCTCCTTGAATATAGTTTATTATTTTTCTGTAAATTTAATTCTTCTATACATCAGCCTTACTTCTCTATATCCTCTTCAGCCCAGAAGAAGAACGGATCCCTTCTTGGCTCCTTGACCATTGCAGGCTGCGGCTTAAGCCCGACTTCTTTCAGGAAGGTCGTGAAGCTCAATCTCTCAATCAGCTCTCCAATCCTTTCACGGTTCTTGCCGTACTCATCCCACCATTCCCATATCTTGTCAACAAGCTCAAAGAGTTCCTTATATGGTGGCTCCATCTTCATGAATGGCACAACAACCCATGACATAAGAGCTCCTGTAACAATTGGAGCCTTGCTGCCAATAAGAATCGTTGCACCCTTTTCAGTGCCGGGCCTTAATGCCTTTGTCATCTTTGCTATACAGTGCATGCACCTGCTACAGTCATCATTGTCTATCTTAAACTCACTGCCGTCCCAGCTTATGCACTCTGTGGGACACATATCGACAATCTCTTTCTGAATGTCCATACCGTTCTGGGCGTAGTTCTTTACCTCACCCTGGTCTATCCGTATATCTCCCTTCCATGTTCCTATAATGGACATGTCGGCACGGGCTATCGATGCGATACAGTCCACAGCACAACCTGCAACCTTGAACTTGAATTTGTACGGGAAGGCAGGCCTGTGCATCTCGTCCTGGTAATGCTGGGTAATCTCGTTGGTTATGGACATTGAATCGATGTTCGCCCATTCACACCTGGCAGCGCCTAAGCAGCAGCTTGGTGTTCTCACAGCAGAACCGGACCCTCCAAGGTCCCAGCCCCTTGATGAAAGCTCTGCAAATATGGGTTCAAGGTTTTCAGTCTTGGTACCAAGCAGAACACAGTCACCTGTAGAGCCATGCATGTTCGTGAGACCGCTGCCATACTTGTCCCAAATCTCGCATATCTCCCTGAGGGCCTTTGTTGTATAAAAAAATCCGGAAGGCTGGTTTACCCTGACTGTATGAAAGTGCGCTACTCCGGGGAACTGATCAGGTATATCGGAATACCTTCCTATGACCCCTGCTCCATATCCCCTGACTCCAACAATACCACCGTGTTTCCAGTGAGTTACCTTCTCCTTGTAGGAGAGTTCAAGCAGTCCAAGCAAATCCTGGGCATAGTCTGAGTGTTCAGCAGCCCTTTTAATCTCTTTGACAAAGCTCGGAAAGGGACCTTTCTCAAGTTCATCAAGTAAAGGTGTCTGATGCTTCATGCTCATAATTTCCTCCTCCATTTAAGATTTTCTTTAAAAGATATTACAAACGACATTTAGTTTTAAAGAATTTAAAGAGAAAAGACTTACATCAAGACTTTTATAAAAGGCACTAAACCATAAAACAGTTTGAACGAATTGGTCAAATTAAAAAAATTTATCCTTAAATCATGAAATCTTATCCATGAAACCGCAATCAATGGCGCCCCCTAGAGGATTCGAACCTCTGACACCAGGATTAGGAATCCTGTGCTCTATCCTACTGAGCTAAGGGGGCAATTATTTGAATGACGATTGACAATTTCCTCATTCATAAATTGTCAAAGATCTTCCTGACCGCTTCTTCAGGCGTCTCAGCCCTTATTACACCGTCAATATCCCAGGTCTCTATCCCCACAACCGGTTTTTTCAGTTGCAGGGAGAAGGCAATCTCCGAGAGGGTCCCGTACTGACCGCCAATGGCAACAAGGGCATCGGCAGTGCGTGCAATGATAACATTTCTGCCGATTCCCAGTCCAGTAGCCACAGGAACGTCAATAAAGGGATTGGCGTGTCCCTTATCATCCTGGGGGAGTACCCCGAGGGTGAGGCCGCCGGCATCCTTTGCCCCTTTAGCCGAAGCCTCCATAATTCCACCAAGCCCGCCACATAACAGGACGGCCCCACGCTCTGCTATCAACCTTCCTACATCCTCTGCCATTAAGAGGAGTCCCTTTTTAACCCTCCGGCCACCTATTACAGCGATCACTCTCTTCATTGAGAGATTCTATCATTAGTACAATGATTTTTTCCTCCTTATTATCCCCTCAACCTGAAGCGCATGGAGCAAAGGGTTAAAGACAAAGCGTAAGCAGCCCCGCATCCTGCACCCCTCTTAAAAAACTTCTTCTTTAGCCTCAAGATTACTTCAAGATTACTCTCGATTCAAAAAAGTTTCTCCATTTCTCCAACTCTCTCCTCCCCTGTTTTTGGGTATAATACTTGATAAAACTCACGGATTGTTATATGTTGTTAAAGAGGAGGCGATAATGCAGATTGAAGAGATCACCATGGAGGAGTTCAAGAAGGGGCTGAAAAAGACAAAGACCCTGATAATCCCCTTTGGGACTGTTGAGGAACATGGAAGGCACCTTCCGCTCAGCACAGACACTATCATAGCAGTTGAAATACTCAGACTGGTAGGGGAGAGGAAAAAGGTCTTTATTGCACCGCCACTACATTATGGTGTCTGCACCACAACAAGACTCCATCCAGGCACGATCTCCATCACGCCGGAGACATTGAGGAGGATAACCCTCGATATGGTGAGGGACTCTTTCAGGAAGGGCATTAAAAATTTCATGCTTATATCAGGCCACGGCGGCGGACTCCATATGAATGCCCTCAAGGAGGTCGCCGAGATACTGGTTGAAGAGATCAAGGGGCTCAGGATTGCAGTTGTCTCCCCATACGAATTATTATGGAAAGAACTATCCGGCATAGCAGAGACCGAAAACGATTCTCATGCAGGAGAGATAGAGACCTCCGTGATGCTCGCCCTCAGGCCTGAACTCGTAAAGGGAAGATCAAAGGAGGAGTATCCCTCATTCCCCAAACCCATGGTGGTAAAAGACAAGCTCAAATACTGGCCCGGAGGTGTATGGGGGAATCCAGGAAAGGCCTCACGTGAAAAAGGAGAGCAGGTTATAGCCCTGATTCTTGAGAAAATAATAGAAATAATAGATATGTTAGAGAAATGAAAGGAGCAACCACCCTCTTACTCATCCGTCATGGCCATACTGTAGGCGGTGAAGAAAAGAGATACAAGGGGCATATGGACGTCGAGCTGTCGGAGACAGGGGAAAGGGTTATACAGAGACTCACGGAAAATCTGCAAAGGCTTGATCATACCCTGAACGCTATTTACTGCTCTGACCTCAAGCGGTCCATAAAAAGCGCCGCCATACTCTCTGCCCCCCTGGCGCTGAAACCGGTCGTGATCCCCGAGTTAAGGGAGAGGAGTTTTGGCAGGTGGGAGGGGATGAGTTTTGAGGAAATCTCAGAAGAGTATCCCGGTGAATTCGAGAAATGGAAGGCAGACCCACTAAGATTCAGTCCCCCTGACGGGGAGAGCACCCTTGAGGTGAAGGAACGCACATTAGGCGCAGTCAACGATCTGATCAAAAGACATCAGGGAGAGACTTTTTCCATTGTGGCACATGGCGGCGTAAACAGGATTATCCTCTGTCATTTTATGGGGTTGCCGCTTGAAAACATCTTCAGGATCGAGCAGGATTACGGATGCCTGAACATCATTGAAATATATGAAGACGGTTTTCCGGTAATCAAACTCCTGAACGGAGCCGCAAAATGCCTGCCCCAGGGAACCGGGAGTTGATGTGATTGAGAGAGACGCCCTTGAGAAATATTTAAAGGAGACCTACGAAGGCACAAGGCTCGTCAGGTTCGAGCGTCTCGGCTCAGGCGCACATGGCACCGGATTCTCCCTCACCTTTGATACTCCCGGGGGACAGAAGGAATACGTCATCAAAAGCCTTGCAGCAGAGGGCCTCGGGCACGATTATCCATCTGACAGGGCAGCAGTCTTTCTCCTTGCATTCGACGAATACGGAACCCTTCCACGGCATATAAACCCCCTTGATGTGCTCTCACTCCAGGCGGACGGCTCTGTAAAGTCAATCAGCGGAGGGCAGGAGTACTTTCTCCTGATGGAGAAGGCCGAGGGTGTTAATTACTTTCATGACCTCCGGGAGATGAGACAAAAGGAGAAACCCGACAGAAAAGACAGGGAAAAAATCCTGGCACTGACCGCTTATCTGAAAGAGATACACTCTGTCAAAAAAGAGTCCAGAACCCTCTACTGGAGGAAGCTGCGGGACACGGCAGGACACGGCGAATGCCTCATGGGGGTCTTTGACTCCTACCCTGACGAGGTTATAGGCTATCAGGATATGGCAGAGATAGAGAAACTCTGCGTGGATTGGCGGGCAAGATTAAAACCCCTTCACAGGAGGCTCTGTCAGGTACATGGAGACTTTCATCCCGGCAATATATGGTTTAAAAATAATGAATTTGTGCTCCTGGACCGAAGCCGCGGGCCCTGGGGAGAGGCAGCAGATGACGTGACAGCCCTTACAATAAACTATATATTCTACTCAATCATGTACTTCAACCATGTAACGGACGTCTACCTTGAGGCACTGACCCTGTTTTACAATAACTATATCGAGGCTACGGAAGATGAAACAATACTTTCAGTTGTTGCTCCTTTTTATGCATTCAGGGGCGCTGTGGTAGCACATCCTGTATTTTATCCCCAACTGACACTTGAGCAGCGCATGACTATATTCCGGTTTGTTAAAAACGTACTTGCATCCGGGAAATTTGAACCTGACAGGGTTAATGACTACCTTGCCTGATGTGTTAAAATCTGTTCAAGCTAAAAATGCCTTTATAT
>BTTF01000033.1:0-21946 GCA_036244995.1 bacterium
AGGGGGTGTGTAAAGAGCAGGGGAGCATATAAAGGGACAGGAGACAGACAGGATGTGTTGACAAAGACATCAGTAAAGTAATACTTTTATTTAGAGCAGACATCCAAACGAGAAGGAGAACTTTGCTAAACAATGACAATTCATAAAAACATTCTGGGTCTTATAGGTAATACCCCCCTCGTAAGGATCAACCGGCTTGCAGGAGAAGGGGATGCTGAGGTATATGCAAAACTTGAAGGGTTTAATCCGGGTGGGTCGGTAAAGGACAGGATTGCATTGAATATGATTGAGGCGGCAGAGAAGGAAGGAAGATTAAAGAGAGGCGGAACCATTATAGAGCCTACAAGTGGAAATACCGGGATTGGCCTTGCAGTGGTGGCGGCAGTTAAAGGTTACAGACTCATACTCACCATGTCTGAAGACATGACCATTGAGAGGAGGCAACTCCTTAAGGCTTTTGGAGCAGAGCTGATACTGACCGAGGGCTCAAAGGGAATGATGGGGGCTGTGGAAAAGGCCGAGGAATTATACCTCAAAAACAGGGATCGCTATTTTATGCCTCAGCAGTTTGAAAACCCGGCAAATCCCGACGCTCACAGAAAGACCACGGCCCCTGAGATAATCAGGGACCTTGGCAGCGTACCGGATGCCTTTGTTGCAGGTATCGGCACAGGGGGAACCATAACAGGAGTTGGTGAGGTGCTTAAGGAACAACGCAGCGACTGCCATATCACGGCGGTTGAGCCGGCAGCTTCAGCCGTCCTTTCAGGGGGGGAACCAGGACCCCACAAGATCGATGGAATAGGGGCCGGCTTCTTCTCCGGTGTACTCAACCCAAAGATTTACGACGAGGTTATTCCTGTAACTGATGATGACGCTTACGGGATGTCCAGGCAATTGGCACTAAAGGAAGGCCTGCTCACCGGGGTCTCTTCCGGTGCAGCCATGTGGGCAACCCTACAGGTTGCCGCAAGGCTCGGCAGTGGGAAAAAAATAGTCGTGATCCTGCCCGACAGGGGTGAGAGATACCTCAGCACGGGTTTGTTTTCCTAAAGTCGGTATGCTATCGCCTGACCCTGAGCACACCCTCTGTTGATGCTATCTTCTGGGTAAGTTTTGAAAGCTGGGATTTATCCCTTGCCTGTATAAAGAATGTGAAACGGGCCCTGCCGTCCTGCGTTGAGGTTGCCTCGAGATGGGTGATATTGACGTTCAGGGAGGAGAAGAGGGCACTGAGATTCGCAAGCATTCCCGGCTGGTCCATTGTCTCGACGTTAAGCTTTGTCAGCGAGGTGCTGTCCCCGGAGGAAGTCCAGTCAACCCTGACAAGTCTTGCATCATCCACTGCCAAACGATCGAGATTTGCACAATCCTGACGGTGTATTGTCACTCCCTTGCCACGCGTTACAAACCCGACCAACTGGTCACCCGGCACAGGGTAACAGCAATGTGCCGTATGATAAAGGATATTATCCACCCCTTTTATGGTAATCCCTCCTATCTCTTTTGTCTTCTTGAGAGGTCTTTTCAGTAACAGCTCCTCTGCTGTTGTTTCTTCCTTCCTTTCAGGTTGCAACCTGTTGGCCACCTGCTGTGCAGAGACCTTGCCATATCCGATGGAGACGATCAGGTCTTCCCGGTTCCTCAAACTGAAAGACCCGGCTACTTCATCCATTTCATGTGACTTGATAATGGACGGACTAAGCCCTCTCTTCCTGAAAGTCGTCTCAAGGATTTTATTGCCAAGCTCCAGGCTCTGCTTTCTCTCCTCAGCCTTTATCCATTGCTTTATCCTGCTTTTGGCCCTCTGGGTCACCACAAACTTCAGCCAGTCCCTGCTCGGACCATGAGAGGGTGATGTAATTATCTCGACTGTATCACCACTTTGCAGCTGATACCTCAACGGCACTATCCTTCCGTTAATCTTTGCCCCTACACACTTATGACCAACCTCCGTGTGAATGCCATAGGCAAAATCCACAGGGGTCGATCCCGCTGGGAGCTCCTTTATTTCACCTCCGGGGGTAAATACATAGACTAACTCGGGCACGACCTCGCCCTTGACAACATCGAGGAATTCCTTTGCATCGTGCAGGTCTTTTTGAGACTGGATCAATTCCCTCAGCCACTTGATGTATTTTGCATCCTTCTGCAGTACCCTTCCCTCTTCCTTGTACATCCAGTGGGCTGCTATACCCTCTTCAGCTATCCTGTGCATCTCCCGGGTCCTGATCTGAAACTCAACCCTCTCGCCTTTGGGCCCGATTACCGAGGTATGCAGGGACTGGTACATATTGCACTTTGGAAGGGCTATATAATCCTTAAACCTCCCCGGGATGGGGGTCCAGAGCGAGTGAATAATGCCCAGTATTTCGTAGCAATGATTTTTGGTATCTGTAATTATCCTTAACCCCAACACGTCATATAATTGTTCAAAAGGTATCCTCTGTATCTGCATCTTTCTGTAAATACCATAGAGGTGTTTGACCCTGCCGGTCACTTCAGCAGGAATATCGTACTCCTTTAACTTCGCCTCTATCTGCTCTGCTACTTCATTGATATAGCCTTTCTGTGCCTCCCGTCTCTTTGCTACTTTTTTAAGGAGGTCCCTGTATATATCCGGCATCAGGTATTTAAAACTCATGTCCTCAAACTCTATCCTCATCCAGCCGATACCCAGCCTGTTGGCAAGAGGTGCGTAAATATCAATGGTCTCCTGTGCGATTCTTTTCTGTCTGTTAGGCGAAAGATGCTGGAGCGTCTTGATATTATGTAATCTGTCGGCAAACTTTATAAGGATCACCCTTATATCCTCTGCCATGGCAAGGAACATCCTCCTGAAATTCTCTGCCTGTGCATCCTCCCTCGACTGAAACTGTATCTTGGCAAGCTTTGTCAAGGAGCCCACCAGGAAGGCAACCTCTTCACCAAATATTTCCTTGATGTCCTGCAGTTTTGTTTCCGTATCCTCTACCGTATCATGAAGAAGACCCGCAATGATTGTCATTATATCCAGATGCATGTCTGCAAGCATTGATGCAACCGAAAGTGGATGCCCTATATAGGGAGTGCCCTCTTTCCTTCTCTGGCTGCAATGTGCCTCGTGTGAAAAATAATAAGCCTTTCTAAGCAGAGATATATCCGCATCAGGGGAATAAGAGAGTATCTTTTCCGTCAGTTCATTCAGGGGTATCAGTTTCTCGCTATTTGTGCCCATACTTAATAATATAATCTTTGCACAAACTTTGTCCAAGGCGATGCAGAAGAGGCAGGGCCAGGGGATTGACACCGTATCTCTGTCTTTAAACTTCTTCACGAAAGAATCATGATTTTTTGTATAATAGAGGTAAATTTAAAACGGGGTTTACGTAATGGAATGTATCAAGACGGCTAATTTAAAGAAATGCAACTGCTCATATGGATCATGCTCAAGAAAGGGAAAGTGTTGTGAATGCCTCCTCTATCACAGACGGAATGGAGAGTTACCGGCCTGTTTCTTTCATGAGTCCTATGAAAGGAGTTATGACCGTTCTGTGGAAAACTTTATAAACATGGTCCAGGCAGCAGGGATGAGAACGAGTTAAGTTATTCAATATTCAATTCCCTGGACTCCGGTCACTGAAAATGGACTAATGATAAAAGAGCAATACGCCGGAGTGGTGGAATGGCAGACGCGGTGGACTCAAAATCCACTGGGCTTCGGCCCGTGCGGGTTCGAATCCCGCCTCCGGCACCATTTTCAGTATAATCAGGAAAATCCGGAGTTATGGAGAATGGAGAATGGAGAATGGAGACCTGGAGGATTGGAGTTTGAAATATCTTTGTTAAAGGAGGGGGTATGAGACAGCAGGCAATCAGAACTACTGCTATAGTGATATTTTTCCTGTTAACTCTCGCAGGTAAGGGATTTTCGAACCCATGGGCCATAAACGAGATGATCGGCAAGGAGGCATCAGCCTTCAGTCTCAAGAACCTGAACGGACAAGAGGTAAACCTTATGGATTTCCACGGAAAGGTAATACTTCTGAACTTCTGGGCCACCTGGTGTCCTCCCTGTATTGCAGAAATTCCAAAGTTAAACGATCTGAGGAAGAGATATGCTGAAAAAAACTTTGTTATTGTAGCCGTGTCAACCGACAGGTCATTATCAACCGTCAAAAAATTTATCAGGAAGCATCCTGTTTCATTTATTGTACTTCACGACTCAAGTATAAAGGTATCGCGTAAATACAATGTCTTTTCAATTCCCACAACATTTCTGATTGACAAAAAGGGCAAGATAGTCGAGAAATTCCTTGGCGGACATGACTGGACAGCCCCTGGGATCAGAAAAAAAATTGACGAGCTTTTATAACACAATACAACAGAACAACAGAGCAGTAGAGCAAGAAAACAATAGACAATAAATACATGCGTTACCTGATAATAGAAGGGGCCCGGCAGAATAATCTCAGGAACATTTCCCTCCGCCTCCCTCATAACAGCATCATAGCGGTAACAGGCCTTTCAGGTTCGGGAAAGTCCTCGCTTGCCTTTGATACCATCTTTGCCGAGGGACAGTGGAGGTTTATTGAGTCACTCTCCACCTATGCAAGGCTTTTCCTTGAAAAACTCGACCGCCCGGACGTTGATTCCATACGGAACATACGGCCTGCAATCGCCCTTGAGCAGAAAAACCCTGTTAAGGGGGCCCGCTCAACAGTGGGAACCCTTACAGAGATTCATGACCTTTTTCGTGTTCTCTATGCAAGAATTGCAAGACCCTATTGTCCGGAGTGCACTAAGGAGATAAAGCGGTGGAGCGTTGATGATATTATCACGGAACTCCTGGGACATTATAATAATGAAAGGGTAATGATAACATTTGAGACATCTGCCTCTCCTGAGGAACTATTGAAAAAAGGTTTTTCACGCATATGGAACGGCCATGAGATAGTAGATTTGGGAGTGCAGGGTTCCGGTTCCGGAGTTCAAAAACCCGCAATCAGCAACCCGCAAACCGTAACCGGCAAACCGGTAGTGGTTGTTGACAGGGTAGTAATCAAGGACAGCCCGAGATTAACAGACTCTCTTGAGCTTGCTTACAGGGAAGGTTGCGGCAGGGTTACACTCTACCTCTTCAGGCAGGGCAATGGCGCCCTTAATATCATGCCCCTGAGGTTTTCCGCAGAAACCGTCTGCGACTCCTGTGGTACAAGGGTACCGGAGCCAACGCCGTTGTTATTCTCATTCAACCACCCGGTTGGAGCCTGTCCGGAATGCAAGGGATTCGGCAATATTCTGAAATATGATGAGACCCTTATAGTTCCCGACCCATCGCTGTCAATTACAGAGGGGGCAATAGAGCCGTGGGAGAAGCCCGCTGCCGGGTGGTGGAAGGAGCAGATACTCAGAGGTGCAAAAAAGGAAGGCATTGACCTTCACAAACCATTTTCAGACCTTACAGTTGAAGAAAAGGAAAAAATATTCAGGGGCAGCAGACATTTTTACGGTATTGACGACTTCTTTGAAGACCTTGAAAGCAAACGCTATAAACTCCACGTCAGGGTTTTTCTGAGCCGTTACCGCTCACCGGAGACCTGTCCTTCCTGCAAGGGCAAACGCCTCAGAAAGGACTCACTTGTCTACAGGATTGCAGGACAGGATATTGCCGGGCTTGGTGAGATGCCGATTGGGAATCTCCTGTCTTTTTTCAGCAACATCGGACTCACCTCACATGAACAGGACGTCTCCAGAGAGGTTCTGAGACAGGTGCGGATGAAGCTTGAATTCCTGAATAGAGTGGGGCTCGATTATCTTACCCTGAACAGGCTTGGAAAGACGCTCTCAGGAGGAGAATACCAGAGGGTAAACCTTGCAAACCAGATAGCCGCATACCTTACAGGCACCCTCTACGTCCTTGATGAACCTACCGTCGGACTCCATGCAAGGGATACGGACAGGATTGTAACCATTATCAGGGAGATAACCTCTCTGGGCAATACGGTAATAGTAGTGGAGCATGACAGAAAGGTCATCAACTCTGCAGACTGGGTGGTTGAACTTGGCCCCGGTGGAGGACGGAAGGGTGGAGAGATCGTCTATTCAGGGCCAAGGGATGATTTTTTAAATACCGATACCGTAACAGCAAGATATATGAAGGGGCTTGACAGGGACCGGCTCCGAACCCTCTGGAAGAGGGGGACAAAATCGTTGGGGGTCAAAAAACACTTTACCCTGAAAGGGGCCCGGGGGAATAATCTCAAGGACATAGACATTAAAATCCCTCTGGACAGTTTTACCGTTGTAACCGGGGTTTCCGGTTCAGGAAAGAGCTCCCTCATTGTGGAAACCCTTTACAGGGCGCTGGCACGTCATTTCAGGCACTCCCGCGAGCATCCCCTCCCCCTTGAATCCATCAAGGGAGTTGAACACCTGAAGGGGGTACGCCTTATTAACCAGTCGCCTATCGGAAAAACCCCGCGCTCAAACCCTGCAACCTACCTCAAGGTCTTTGACTATATAAGGAAACTATATGCAGCACAACCATACTCAAGGGCTCATGGATATACGCCGGGATTTTTCTCCTTCAATGTCTCCGGTGGTAGATGCGAAAGGTGTAAGGGTGAAGGGTTTGAAAGGCTTGAGATGTATTTTTTTGAAGACCTGTTTGTCAAGTGTGAAGAGTGCGACGGCAGACGTTACGGGCCTGAGGCATTAAAGATAACCTACCGGGGGAAAAACATCCATGATGTCCTTGAGATGACGGTAGATGAGGCAGTGCAGTTTTTCTTCACAGAGGAGTTTATACGCTCAAAACTTGCAATTATGCAGGAGATTGCCCTTGGCTATCTCAGACTTGGACAGTCCGCCACAACCCTGTCGGGCGGTGAGGCCCAGCGGCTCAAGATATGCGCTGAACTCGGCAGTGCAAAAAAGAAAACGGGTCTCCTGTACATACTCGATGAGCCCACTGTGGGGCTGCACTACAGGGACGTCCTTGCACTCTTAAAGGTACTGCGGCGTCTTGTTGATGAGGGCAATACCGTGGTTGTAATTGAACATAACCTGGATGTAATCAGTGTGGCAGACTGGGTGGTTGACCTTGGCCCTGAGGGAGGACCGGGGGGTGGCAACATCGTGTTTGAAGGCCCGCCGGAAAAACTCATATTCTGCAGCGAGTCATATACGGGGAAATACCTCCGGGAGGAGGGATACAGGATAGAGACTTTGCCTCAAATCGTGTATAATTAAATAATGTTCTTCAAATTATTAGTGATATTTATTGTTGTGCCTGTTGTTGAGCTTTCCCTTTTAATAAAGGTAGGCTCTATTATCGGTACGTTAAACACAATAATAATAGTATTGCTGACTGCCGCCATAGGCGCTTACCTGGTCAAATTAGAGGGGCTGGGCGTTATGTACCGCATACAGAAGAATATGATGGAAGGCATATTCCCTGCCGAAGAATTGATAGACGGCATGATGATTCTGATAGCAGGCGTACTCCTCCTTACCCCTGGATTCATTACCGATACCGTCGGATTCCTTATGGTTTTTCCGGGCTCAAGAAATATAATTAAAAGGATTGCAAGACGTTATTTTGATAAACATATAACCTCTATACATATCCGGTAATATTAACCCGGCAACTATTCAGAGAGACATGTTCGTCTGCCATGTCAAGCAATTAACCGGTAAAAACATGCTCTTTACACACCCCCTGCCCCCTCTTTTTAGAGGGGAGTTATACACTCCCTCCTTCTCAGAACTCTCTTTTACCAGCTTGCGCTACCCCTTACCTCATTCCACTCCTCCCGCAAAGACTATGGATGGCAAGGACTTTCCCGCTATCAAGAGGGGATTAAGGGGTGTGTTCCTTTTTCGTTTTCAACCAGGATATCCGGTTCCACGGTTACAGCTCTTTGTAGATGATGCGGGTATTTTGATATAATAGATTCCCGCGTCAGCTACTAACAGAGCCACCGTGGCAAATACGCAATTTATATTAAAACCTCGGAAAGGAGACTCAGATGCCGGCAAATAATATACTGAAACTCGGGCTTCCCAAGGGAAGCCTCCAGGAGGCAACACTGAAACTTTTCAGGAAGGCAGGCTATCATATCACCATCTCACATCGCTCCTACTATCCTGCAATCGATGACCCGGAGATACAGCCAATGCTGATAAGGGCACAGGAGATGGCAAGATATGTGGACTACGGGATTCTCGATTGCGGCCTCACCGGATATGACTGGATACTTGAACAGAACGCTGATGTGAAAGAGATAGCCGAGCTCAGATATGCCAAGGAGGGTTTGAAACCCGTAAAATGGGTTATCGCCGTGCCTGCGGATTCAAAGATAAAGACAGTCGAAGACCTGAACGGCAAGAGGATAGCCACTGAACTGGTTGCCTTCACAAAGCGCTACCTCAAATCAAGGGATATAAAGGCGACCGTGGATTTCTCCTGGGGCGCAACAGAGGTCAAGCCCCCGCACCTTGCAGACGCCATTGTCGAACTAACGGAAACAGGCACCTCCCTCAGGGCCAATAATCTCAGGGTGATAGAGACCATTCTGGTATCAAGCACGCGTTTTATCTCCAACAGGAAGACATGGAAAGAGCCATGGAAGAAGCAGAAGATGGAGAACCTGATTATGCTCCTGAGAGGGGCCCTTGAGGCCGAAGAACGGGTGGGGCTGAAGATGAACCTTCCGGAAAAGTCTCTTAAAAAGATACTCTCTCTCCTGCCGGCCATGCACTCTCCCACCATCTCGGTACTTACTGTTAAAGACTGGTATGATATTGATGTGGTGATTGAGGAACGGCTTCTAAGGGACCTTATCCCCAAACTCAAAAGTGAAGGGGCCACAGGAATTGTGGAATATCAATTAAACAAGGTTATCCCCTGAACAGTCAGCAGGGGATGTGAATTTTACCTTTACTTCCCTTCCGGATAATGCAACAATGTAGTCAGACAAAAGTATCTGATATTTTCAGTAAGGTACTGAAGTCTATACAGGCTGGGTTAACCGGGGGGGTGCCATTTGGGGAGGAGTCTTTTGAGGAGGGGTCTGGTTAGGTAGCACTCTATCAAAGCTCTGACTGGTTGTTTGTAGTAAAGGGGGCTTACTACAAGCGGTTGAAACCGTCTTCTGCTGTCATGTTGCTGAAAAACTCCTCAATATGTCACCCCCCTGAAATAAACTCAGGGCAACCAGCCTTTAAGATTGGTTTCAAAGGCATTTAATTAAAAACCTCTATGATGTGAATTTTACCTTTACTTCCCTTCCGGATAATGTAACAATGTAGTCAGACGAAAGCAGCAGGTGTCTTACAAAAAACACCGAAGTTTCTCCATGTGGTTTAACCGGGGTTGCCATTGGAGGAAGGGTCTGGTAGGTACAATACAAGCAAAGCCCTGCCTGGTTGTTTGCAGTCAAGGTCCTCAACACAAAAGGACAAAAATGTCTTCTTCCATATCTTACCAAAGAATACCAGGTCCCTGCAGTATTGCTTTATTCCTGGTTGTACTGTCAATTTTTCTTTGAGGGTGAGTATGCTGTATCTCAGGCAAGCCACAGGTTTAAAAAGAAGAGCCCAGGGTACAAAATATAATAAAATGATATACTGGTAGTTGAAAACAAAAGCCGGGGGAAGCCCCTGTGAAAAAAACTGTCGGAGAAAAGGAGGGCGAACAATGAGGTCCTGGATGCATTTCATTATATTATCTTTAATGTTTACCGTTTTCTTGGCAATAAACCCGCTTCAGGCGAGAGGGCAAGAGGATGCATGTAAAGAAAAAGGTATTGTGGTGAGGAACCTGACCACCAATGACCATTGGTATAAAAAGAATGATGGAGATTGCTATAAATGGAAGGTGAGCAAGATGTTTGTAATCAAACCGGGAGACACCATTGATATATATTCCGACCTTACCTGTAAAACAACCTATTGCAAAGCGATTGATTATGAGAAATACCTCTCTTACGATAAAAACGGAAACTGTCGAGTGAAGATAATACCGGGCTGCGTACTTTCTGATATGTAACTCCCGCGCTATGTACCCCGGGCTTAAATCACCTCAGAGTTCCGACAGTAACTTCTCTGCCACTGCTCTGTTCATGCCCTTGACCCCGGCTATGTCTTCAACAGATGCCTTTTTTATGGCCTCAATAGAGCCGAAGTGTCTCAGCAGGGCAAGCCTCCTCTTCTTTCCAACCCCCTTTATATTCTCAAGCCTTGACTCAAGGAGCCCCTTGCCCCGGAGTTTTCTGTGAAAAGTTATTGCAAACCGGTGTGCCTCATCACGTAGACGCCTCAGCAGGAGTGCATCAGGACCGCTGTCATCAAGGAGAACATTCGTTCCATCCTGCAGAAACGCCCTGTCAGGCCCCTTTGCTATTGCAACAACATCAATATCATGAACCTCCTCTCCCATCACCTCCGACAAAGCGCTCATGGCTACCTCAAAGTGCCCCCTTCCTCCGTCTATCAATATCAGGTCAGGAATGTTGCCCCCCAGGTTACTGATTGTGCGAATAATAATCTCCCTCATCATCGAGTAATCATCCATTCCGCTGACATCCCTGATCTTCAGTTGCCTGTACATCTCTTTTCTGAATTCACCATCCTCCCACCAGACAAAGGCACCAACAGAATGGCTGCCAAAGATTGTGGAGACATCAAAGGCACCGATTGAGCCGGGTATCTTTTTAAGCCCGAGTCTTTCCTTAAGCCTCTTCATCACCTCCTTTGATGCAGCGCCTTTTCCGGTATGCAGGATAATCCTTGCGTTCTCTGAAGCCATATTGATCAGGTCTTTTTTCTTGCCCCTTTCAGGAAGCCTGATCTTTACCCTTCTCCCCTTTTTTGCAGACAGCCACTGCCCGAGTTCCTCAACGCTCTCGGGCCTTACCTGAACCACTATTTCATCAGGCGGAATTATCTCCTTTGCATAAAAGAGTGTAATGAATTTCTCAAAGAGTTCCTCTCCGGGGATGAACTCCGTATCTTTAAGATGAAAATCCTTAGCACTTATCATGATGCCGTTTCTTATAAAGAAGACCTGGAAGACCGTATCACCCCCCTCACGGTAAAATCCTGTCACATCAATATCACCAAGCTCAGGTGATACAACCTTTTGTGACTCAAAAGCCCCCCTGAGCGCCTGCAATCTGTCCCTTAGCCCGGCAGCCTCTTCAAACCTCAGCTCTTCGGAAAACCTCTGCATCCTACCCTCCAGCTCCTCTATCAACTCCTTCTTCTCTCCCTTCAGAAACCTTTCAACCTCTTTTACTGCCTTGAGGTATTCATCCCTTGAAACAAGCCCGGCACACGGGGCAGGACATCTGCCCATCTGGTACTGAACACAGGGACGCATGGGCCTGTCAAGCCTGTAACGGCAGGGTCTTATATTGAAGTGTCTCCTGATAAAGGCGAGGGTCTCCCTCACTGATGAGGCCGGGATACAGGGTCCGAAATAGACGGCACCGTCCCTTGTTATTCTCCTGACGACCTCAAGACGCGGCCACTCCTCGTTGATGGTGAGTTTAAGGTAGGGGTAGTTCTTGTCGTCCCTGAGGATGACGTTGTAGCGCGGCTTATGCTGCTTTATGAGGTTTGCCTCAAGGGCGAGGGCCTCAACTTCAGTCTCTGTAACCAGAAAAGTGAAATCCCTTACCCGTCCGAGCATGGCCGTCTTTCTTGGCCCAAGGTTTGCGGATTGCTGAAAGTAGCTCTTCAGCCTGTTTCTGAGGTTCCGCGCCTTTCCGATATAGAGTATCCGTTCCTTCCGGTCCTTAAACATATAGACCCCGGGTTTTTCAGGAACGGTCTTCAGTTTTTCTACCAGGTCAACCGCCTGTTCAGCCATAAGTTATTTTAACTCAAAACGGGGAGCTAATTTGGGACTCAGGACGTTGATTGACAATATTTATGTATTCTTTTACAATAAGGGCAATGGAAAAGACATTATATGAGTTACAGGCAGAGGTTTGTAAGACACTTGCAAGTCCAAAAAGGCTTGAGATAATAAATGCCCTGAAATCAGGGGAAAAGAGTGTCGGTGAGCTTGTAGAGATTCTTGGTGTACCCAAGGCAAATGTTTCGCAGCATCTTGCTGTAATGAGACATAAGGGTATCCTCCAGTCGAGGAGAGACGGGGTTAACATCTATTACAGCATAGCCAACGAGAAGGTTGTCAAGGCATGCACCCTCATGAAAGAGGTGCTCACTGAACAGTTAAAGGAAAGAAACAGGATATTAGCAAAGCTCTAACATCCGCTCTTTCAATCTCTTTATCCTGTCCCTGAGAATGGCTGCCTTTTCAAAATCGAGCCTCCTGGCAGCCTCTTTCATCTCTTCCTCAAGTCTCCTGATGGTCTTCTCATCAGAGACATACTCCTCTACCGGTTCCTCCACTGAGGGCACTGCCCGGTAATCTGCCTCGTATATGGAGCTCAGGACATCCTTTATATTGCTCTTTACAGTCTCAGGGGTTATGCCCATCTGCCTGTTATACTCCAGCTGTATCTTCCTCCTCCGCTCTGTCTCATCAAGGGCCTTTTTCATGGAATTGGTAATCCTGTCGGCGTAGAGAAAGACCTCGCCATTGACATTCCTTGCAGCCCTCCCTGCTATCTGTATGAGAGACCTCTCGGAACGAAGAAACCCCTCCTTGTCTGCATCAAAGACGGCCACAAGTGAGACCTCGGGAAGGTCAAGCCCCTCCCTTAACAGATTAACACCTATGAGAACATCAAACTTTCCTATCCTCAAATCCCTTAAAATCTTTACCCTCTCAAGTGTATCTATGTCTGAGTGGAGATATCTTGCCCTTACGCCGAGCTCCGTATAATAATCGGTAAGGTCCTCGGCCATCTTCTTTGTGAGGGTTGTGACAAGGACCCTCTCGCCTTTTTCCACCCTCTTTTTGATCTCACCCAGGAGGTCTTCAACCTGCCCTGTAACAGGCCTGACAGTCATCCGGGGGTCAATGAGACCGGTTGGCCTTATAATCTGCTCCACCACCCTTCCCCCTGATTTTTCAAGTTCATACGGCCCGGGGGTGGCAGATACATAGATGGCCTGATTGACCCTCTGCTCAAACTCCTGAAATGTAAGGGGACGGTTGTCAAGGGCGGAGGGCAGGCGGAACCCGTGCTCTACAAGGGTCTGTTTTCTTGAACGGTCACCCGCATGCATCCCGCCGATCTGGGGAATGGCAACATGTGATTCGTCTACTACAAGCAGATAGTCATCAGGAAAATAATCTATCAGGGTATATGGGGGCTCTCCGGGGGCACGGCCACTGAGGTGGCGGGAATAATTCTCAATACCATGACAGTAGCCGAATTCCCTCAGCAGCTCGAGATCAAACCGTGTGCGCTGCTCAATCCTCTGTGCCTCGATGTTCTTCCCGTGTTTCAGAAAGTATTCGATCCTCTCTTCAAGTTCCTCTTCTATTGACTCAAGTGCCGGTTCAAGCCTCTCTCCCGGCGTTATCCAGTGGCTGTTAGGATAGAGCGTCACCTTTGTTAGCCTCTTTATCCTCTCACCGGTAAGGGTATCAAATTCATAAACGGCATCTATCTCATCACCGAAGAACTCGATCCTTATTCCCCTGTACTGCGAAAAAGAGGGATATACCTCCACTATGTCACCCCTTACCCTGATATTTCCCCTTTTGAACTCCGTCCCGGACCTCTCGTACAGCATCTCCACGAGCCTCCTGATTACGGCATCCCTTTCCGTACTCATCCCCTCCTCAACAATCAGGTGCATGGCCATATAATCCTCCGGTGACCCGATACCGTAAATGCAGGATACAGAGGCAACGACTATCGTATCCCTCCTCTCAAGCACAGCCCTTGTTGCAGAGTGACGCATCCTGTCTATATCGTCATTTATCATGGAGTCCTTCTCTATGTATGTGTCTGTCTGGGGGAGGTATGCCTCAGGCTGGTAATAGTCATAAAAACTGACAAAGAACTCAACTGCATTTTCCGGGAAGAGCTCCCTGAACTCGCCGTAGAGCTGAGCAGTAAGTGTCTTGTTATGGACAACCACCAGTACGGGCCTGTTAAGGTTTGCAACAACATTTGCTATCGTAAACGTCTTTCCGGAGCCTGTGACGCCAAGGAGGACCTGGTGGTCAAAACCCTTCAAAGCCCCCGCTGTAAGCTCTTCTATCGCCTTTGGCTGGTCACCTTTTGGGGTGAATCCTGTGCTTAATAAAAACTTATCCATCTTTTTAGTATAATATAAATCAGGATGAAGCCGTAAAAAGTCAGAAAATGCTCTTTTTTGTCATTGCAAGCGGAGTGAAGCAGTTTCTGTTTGTCTGGTTTTAAAACAGATTGCTTCGTCGCCTTGCTCCTCACAATGACGGTTGTGGGCTTTTTCTGATTTTGCTTTGCTCCCTGCAATGACAGGTTACGGACTTGTATTGAAAAATAATATGCGATATATAATCCTCGGTACTGCCGGACATATAGACCACGGCAAGAGCGCCCTTGTGAAGGCCCTTACAGGTGTTGATCCCGACCGCCTGAAAGAGGAGAAAGAGCGTGGTATAACCATTGAACTTGGTTTTGCCGACATACATTATCCCGACGATCTGTGTGTGGGCATAGTGGATGTTCCGGGACATGAGCGGCTTGTCAGGAATATGCTTGCCGGTGCAGGCGGTATTGATATCGTACTTTTAGTGATTGCCGCTGATGAGGGTGTGATGCCACAGAGCAGGGAGCACCTTGCGATATGCAACCTCCTCAACATAAAATCAGGCATTATTGTAATAACCAAGACCGACCTTGTTGAGGATGACTGGCTTGAGCTTGTCAGGGAGGAGGTTCGTGACTTTGTTAAGGGCACCTTTCTTGAGAATGCCGGGATAATCGGGGTATCATCAAAGACCGGTGAAAACATAGACGTTCTCAAGGAGAAGATACACCTGATTGCGCTTCAGGTGAGCCCCAAATCAACCGGCGGCCTGTTCCGGCTCCCTATAGACAGGATATTTACTCTAAAAGGGTTTGGGACCGTGGTTACAGGAACTGCACTCTCAGGGTCACTCTCTTCAGATGCCCAGGTGGAGATACTGCCGGCCGGTGTAAAGAGCAAGGTCAGGGGACTTCAGAGTCACGGTGAGTCAATTGAAGAGGCATATGCAGGTCAGAGGGTGGCCATCAATCTGCAGGGGGTTCAGAAGGAGGAACTGGAGAGGGGGGCCGTGGTCGTGGAGCCGGACAGGTTTATATCCACCCATGCAATAGATGCAGAACTGATCCTCCTTAAAGAGGCCCCTGTCCTGAAAAATAAATCGCAGGTGCATTTTCACCTCTCCACCTCGGAGGCAATCGGCAGGGTTATACTCTATGACCACAATGAACTGAAACCCGGAGAGACTTCCTTCTGCCAGATAAGGCTGGAAGAGCCGGTGGTTGCGGTCTCGGGTGACAGGTTCATAATCAGGCGCTTCTCACCTGTTGTTACAATAGGCGGGGGGGTTATCCTTGATTCACAGGCAAGAAAGAGACGGAAGAAAGAGGGTCTTGATGATCTGAAGGTTTACAGGCATGGCAATCCTGGAGAGAAGATCGCCACAAAGGTGAGAAGGTCAGGTGTTTGGGGTATGACCCGTCACCTGCTTCAGGGATGGATAAATGCCGACACAGCAGATATCGATAATATGATAGCGAAACTGAAAGCAGAGGGTGTGCTCGTTCAGTTTGAAGACAGACTGATCCACAGGGATATTTTTCAGGGTCTCAGGGAGAGGATTACAGATACGCTGGGCAAGTTCCACAAAAACAATCCCCTGAAGCCGGGGATGTCAAAGGAAGTCCTCAGGTCCCTCTTCGGGCTTGAACAAAGGACTTTTCAGGGAATACTTTCCATAATCAAGGAGGTAGTTGTTGAGAAGGATACGGTGAGGCTTGCGGACTTCACAGTGGCGGTTACCGACCGTTTTAAGGAGATAAAAAAGGATGTCCTCGAACTCCTGAGGCGGGATGGCTTTCAGCCACTCACCAAAGAGGAGCTGTCAAAGTATTTTGAACTCAAGGGTAAGGAGATGGAGGATATACTGAAACTCATGGTGCAGGAAGGCTCCGTCGCAAGGATAACCGATTCGATATATCTCCTGAGGGAAAATTATGACAGGATGCTCAACCTCCTGAAAGAATATTACTCCGGGAAGGACTCGATGAGTGTCGGAGAGTTTCGCGACCTCCTTGGCACTACAAGAAAGTATGCCCTCCCATTTCTGGAGTATCTGGATTCAAACAAGATTACACTAAGGGTGGGGGATGTAAGGAAACTCCATCCTGCCTTTAAAAACTAAGGCTATCAGGACGCCGGGGTTCGCAGAATTCAACCAGCAGTAAAACGGTCGGGTAAAGGTTTTATCCTCTTCTCGGGAAATCCTTAACAAACTCGATCTCTTCCTCCCTGCTCCTGATCCTCCCCCTCAGCCTTTCCTCCAGTATTGCATTAAATATCTCTGAATAAACAGGTCCGGGCTCAATACCCATTGACATGAGGTCTCTTCCCCTGAGCGCCGGCCTCACCTTTCTCAGCTCAAGCAGATACCTTGAGATGGCCTTTTGTATCCCCCGGTCTCCTGAAACAGCCATTGTGTAGAGCAGGGTTTCAAGCGAGAGGGGCTTGAGGGTACGGTAAATCCTTACCTGATCCCTGGTCCTCAGTTCCTTCATAACCAGCCGGGCCTTTTCCATCTCGTCAAGGATTATCGTCATATCCCTTGCGGGTGTTGAAAGCCTCTCAAGTGCTGCCTTTCGTTCCTCAGGACCGAGACCGGTAAGAAGTCCCATTATGTATACCCTTGAGCGGTCTATCTCCTCCTCAAGGAACAGGAGGTCAAACCATGTAAGACTCTCATGCACTGCCTCAAGGGTCTCTTCAAGGGATTCGGCAAACTTGAGCTCAGGGTGAATAACCTGCAGAAGGCCGTATCCGGCAAGACTTTTCAGCGCCCTCACCGGATCGATCTCCTTAAAGGTAAGGACAAGCTCATCATAAATCCTTGTGCCTGAGACACGTTCAAACAGATTCAGTCTGAGGGCTGATTTTATGAGGTTTTCAGTATGCTTGTTAATCCTGAACCCAAACCTCTCTGCAAACCTGACAGCCCTGAAGGCACGTGTAGGGTCTTCTACAAAACTGAGGTTATGCAAAACCCTCACGGTCTTCTCCCTAAGGTCCCGCTGGGCGCCGAAATAATCAATTAATTGCCCGAAATCCCCGGCGTTGAGTTTTACAGCAATAGCATTTATCGTAAAATCCCTCCTGTAAAGGTCTTTCTTTATCGACGAGGTCTCCACCTTCGGAAGCATGGCAGGGGCCTCATAATACTCCGTCCTTGAAGTGGCAACATCCACTGTAAAGCCGGGTTCCGGCATCTTCAGTCCGGCCTTTTCGGTAAATCGGATTTTTGCCGTGTTGAACCTCTTGTGGGCAATGAGCTTGACCCCCCGGATCTGCCGGGCAAGTCTCCCGGCAAACTCGATCCCGTCACCCTCAACAACAATATCGATATCAAGGTTTTTTTCGCCCATCAAAAGGTCCCTTACCGAACCGCCGACAAGATACACGTTATAGCCAAGCCTGTCTGCCACCTCACCGGCAATCCTGAGTAAATCCACTACCTCGTTGGGAAAGCGTTCAACAATCAATCTGGATATATTCTTTCCCATGGCGGGTTTCTCTATCAGGCCTTCCTCGTGTATCCTGCTCCTGCGGAGTGTCTCCTCGTAGAGGTCCCTTAGAAGGTCCGTCCTTGTGATAGCCCCGACTACCCTGCCGTTTTCAATAACGGGCATAAAACGCTGGTTCTGCTCTATCATCACGGATTCCACTTCCGTTACAGGGGCCTCGGGGTATGTTACCCCTGCATCAGTTGTGGCAAACTCATATGCCCTGCTGCGGCCGAACCCGTGAAACAACGCCTTTTCCACTATCTCCCTTGAGAGAAGCCCGTAATATTTCTCGCCCTTCAGTACAGGCAGGACATTAACCCCGTATCTGGTCATAATCGACTCTGCCTTTTTTATGGTGGTCTTCCACTGAATGGAGATAACAGGGGCGGTCATTATGTCCTTTGCCTGCCTCTGGGGTTTAACGGTCTCCTTTATCTTCCCGACCAGTCTCTCTTCAATCACCTCAAGGGGTTCGTCCTTAAGGGTCGCAGACGCCGCAACCGGATGCCCGCCACCTCCAAACTCCCTAAGTACCTCTGCCACATCAAGCTCGGGCACGCGACTCCTGCCGACCATCACCACCTTGCCTTCCATTGCAAGTAGCATAATCAGGGCATCAACATGCTCCATATCCATAATCCTGTGGGCAAGATGCGCCACATCACCAAAGTACTCATCCCTCGAAGCCTTTACGATCCGTATCCGTATCCCGTAGAGAAAGAGGTCCCTTGATGAGGCCATCAGTTCGTTCAGGAGTTTGAGTTCCGCCTTGCTTAACTCTGCCTTTATGTATTCCGATACTATATTAAGGTTTGCGCCATTCCTGAGGAGATAGGCCGCTGCAAGGAGGTCCCTCTCCGTTGTGGAGGGAAATCTCAGAGAGCCGGTCTCTTCGTATATACCGAGGCAGAGAACGGTTGCATCCATTGGAGTAATGGGGATCTTCTGCTCTTTTATTATCTCTGTAAAGATAGTTGCAGTGGCACCTGCATCCTCTATGACCTCAACCTCGCCCCTGAGGTCATCTTCTGTAACGGGATGGTGGTCATAGATATGGATTTTTACCTTTCCGGAGAGTGCAATTTCACTAAACGGACCGAGCCTTTGAGGATTTTTGGTATCTACAAGGATCAGACGCGTTACACGTTGAAGGTCTATCTCCCTGACTTTTTTGATCTCAAGCGGTTTAAAAGTCCGGATGAACTCCCTGACCTTCCTTTCCTGTGAGCCCGGGAAGACAGGAGTTGCCTCCTGATAGATCTTTTTTGCACCGAGCATGGAGGAAAGACAGTCAAAATCTGCATTAACATGGCAGACGATCAGGTCCATAAAGATAGGATAACCTATCCGTCTGCCTTTTTTCTGAGTTTCCTGCTTGTCTTTATCCTGTCCCGTCCACTGGATTTTGCCTCGAATAATGCGGTATCGGCAAGGGTTATGAGGTCATCATGGGTATGAACATCGTGTACAGGCCAGCACGATATTCCGATACTTGAGGTAATTCTTTCCTTTTCGATGCCCTTGAACCTGTGTTCCCTGATAAAAGTCCTCAGCCTCCCGGCCTCTTTCTCTGCACCGTCAATCGGCGTCTGGGGTAGTAAAACAATGAACTCCTCGCCTCCGTACCGGGCAAAGACGTCGCTCTTTCGAACATGTCTCCTTACGAGTTGAGCAAACTCCCTCAGCACCATGTCACCCATTCGGTGGCCATAAGTATCGTTTATTTTCTTGAAATGATCGATATCAAGCATTATGCAGGAGATGGAATGTCCGTAACGCTCGGCCCGGCTGAACTCCTCTTCCAGCCGGTGATAAAAGTATCTGATGTTATATACACCTGTAAGGTAGTCTGTTATGGCGAGTCTTTCAAGCCTTGCCTTTTCATTCTCAAGCTTTTCAAAGAGAAAGGCATTATAGAGGACATTGGCGGATATATTTGCAATTGCATTGCAGAGGTCAATCTCCCTCCTGGTAAAACCTGACCTGACCCTTGACGTCCTCAAAAAAAGTGTCCCTATAATTTCATCCCTGTAAATAATCGGAATTACAACTATCGAACGTATACCGAGGGGTGCAATGACAGCTCTCACGGATTTCATAATCGGGTCTTCCATTGCATCCTGTATCACTATGGGTTTTTTACATATAAGGGCCTTTTCTATCTCCGGATACTTTTTCAGGTCAAGCTTTATGTTGGACATTTTCGGGTCTTCAAAGGAAGACACCACATGGGCATACCTCTTCTCACCAAAACCGATGCTGATTACCGAACAACGGGAGACATCAATCATCTCGCTCAATTTCTTGACAACAAAATAAAGCACCTCCCCGGGGTCAAGGGTGGAGGAGATAAGATAGGAAAGCTCTACAATCGCCTCAAGGTCTCTCTTTTCAGCATAGAGCCTCTCAAACCAGCTCCTCTTTTCAAGGGCTGTCCTGAGCTTTACATCAAGGTCTTCCTCGTAAAAGGGCCTCAAAAGATAATAATCTATGTTATGCTGCAACACCCCTTTGAGACCCCTGGGAATGTTACCCGAGATAAGTGCAACTGTCGGGACTCTGAGCTCCTTCACCTGCAGATCCCCGGTCCCGTTTGGAAAACCGATAATAAGGGCATCCGGGGCTGCGGACTCAAGCTTCCCGGAAAGTTCATCTGCAGAGTCAAGAAAAACAGGCTTCAGGCCTTTTCTCTTGCGGAAAAATCCCTTAAGGAACTTCAGGCCCTCAGGGTCCTTTTCATAAACCAGTACGTTAATTCCCTTTTTCCCGGACATTCTTAGAGAAGTATAGCAAAAAAGAGTGTATTCCTTCACCTTTCATTATTTTTTCCGGGATTTCCGGGCCATACCCGGTTATTACGGCTTTTTTACAGATACCCCCTGTTTTATAAATCTCTCAACAGCTTTCAGGCCAAGTGTATTTATAATGTCCCCGGGCTCAAGCCATCCCCTCCTTGCTATTGCCACACCATATCTCATGTACTTGAACTGCGTTAATATATGGGTATCCGTGTTTATAACAATGGGGATCCCCTCTCTTTTTGCCTCCCTGGCGTGCCTGTCGGAGAGGTCGAGTCTCATGGGGTATGCATTTATCTCAAGGATTGTTCCCGTCTCTTTTGCAACACGCATAAACTCCTTCATATCGATCTCATAGGCATCCCGCTCACCGATAATCCTGCCGGTCGGGTGTGCAATAACATGAACATACGGGTTTTTCATGGCGCTGACAAGCCTCATCGTGAGCTGTCCGACAGACTGCCTGAACCCCGAGTGTATGGATGCAACCACAAAATCGAGTTGCTTCAGGACCTCGTCGGGAAGGTCAAGGGTTCCGTCACTCCTTATATCCACCTCGACACCCGTAAAGACCCTGATTCCCCTCAGTTTTTTATTCAGGGCATCAATCTCCTGTTTCTGCTCAAGCACTTCCTCCGGAGTAAGCCCTCCTGCTATCCCAAGCCCTTTAGAATGGTCTGTTATGGCTATATACTGATATCCCAGCTCCCCGGCAGCAGTGACGAGTTCTTCAATGTCATGACTGCCGTCACTCCATTTACTGTGAACATGAAGGTCGCCCCTGATATCCTCAAGGGTTACAAGCCGTGGAAGCCTTCCCTCAACCGCTGCCTCTATCTCCCCGGAATCCTCTCTCAACTCCGGAGGAATACAGGGCAAGCCGATAAGCCTGTAAACATCCTCTTCCTTCTCTCCCCCTACCTTTTTGCCATCTGCCTCTCCGAAGACACCGTATTCGTTTATCTTCAGCCCCCTCTTTATTGCCATCTCCCTGATACGGATATTATGGGCCTTACTCCCTGTAAAATACTGAAGCGCAGCGCCAAAGGAGCCCTCTTCCACAACCATGAGGTCAACCTGTATCCCCTCTCCAAGAATTATGCTCGATTTTGTCGGGCCCTTCAGGAGAACCTCCTGCACACCCGGCAGATGGACAAAGGCATTCATTACACCTTCGGGTTCAGCTGAGGTTGCCAGGATGTCAATATCCTTTATGGTCTCCTTCCACCGCCTGAGGCTTCCGGCAAGATGGAGTTTCCTTATACCCGAAACCACTTTCAGTTTTTCAATTATATCCTCTGCAATGGGAAGCACCTTGCCGAGGGGTTGTCTCTCCCTGCCCCTCTTCAGCATCTCTATGCCGCGAAGTATATTCTCTTCAGTCTTCTTCCTGATACCCGGCAGACCCTGCAGCCTCCCCTCCCTGGCAAGGCCCTCAAGCTC
>BTTF01000034.1:0-20655 GCA_036244995.1 bacterium
CACAGATTGCGCAGAACGGATAAGATAAAAAGTAGAATCAAACCTGACAGGATGAAAACAAAAGAATAGAGCCAAGTTTGACAGGATTAACGGGATGAACAGGATGAAAACAAAAGAATAGAATCAAGTTAGACAGGATTAACAGGATGGACAGGATGAAAACAAAAGAATCAGGATAGTTTTTCCTGTTTTTTAAAAGAAAGAAGAATATCCTGTAAATCCTGTTAATCCTGTCTAAAAAAGGAGCTTCGCTTTTTATCCGTAAGCCGCAGAGAAGAAAGAGAAGTTATTGATTATCCTGTAATCCAGTCTAAAATGTTGAGGTATTGCAGTTTTCTTGTTTCTCTGTTGAAATCAGCGAAATCTGTGTAATCTGCGGATATAATTCCTGGTATTATCCTGAGCATGAATAGAAAGCTTACAGTAGAGACCTCCAATGAGAGGGAGACCATTAACACAGGCGAGAGGCTCGGCAGGATTCTCGGGAAAGGAGATATCGTCTGTCTGTATGGAGACCTTGGAGCCGGCAAGACCACTTTGGTTAAGGGGATTGCCCGGGGCCTTGGTATTGAGGAGCGGGAGATAACAAGTGCAAGTTTTGTTATAATTGCAGAGCATTACGGACGGATTCCGCTCTTCCACATAGACCTCTACAGGGTTTCAGGTGCAGATGATCTCCAGGACCTTGGTCTTGAGGAGTATCTTGACGGGGAGGGAGTTGCTGTGGTGGAGTGGGCAGAGCGCCTGTCAGTCTGGGACTGTTCATTCAGGGTGGATATTAAGTTTCTGGATGATGTGAGGAGAGAGATAACAATAAGCGGGAGTATGGAAAGGATAGAAGATTTGGAGTGATAGTGGTATCGTTAGACGGTTACGGTTACGAAGCCCGTTTCGTTCAGCGGTTACGTTGTTCGTTTCTTTGACCGTAACCGGCAGACGCTTTACGATACGGGCCTCGTAACCGTACAACGTCACCGTAAAGAAGCTTTTATATGGAGTGAAAGAACGCAGAGGCGCAAAGAACGCTAAGTAAGATGAAGAATATAGGTATAATATCAAAAACCGGCAAACCGGAACCCCCCGAGATACTGAAAGAGCTTATTCCCTGGCTTACAGGAAAGGGGTTTAATGTCTTTATTGACCGGGAGACATCTGACATCCTGGGTATAAAGGGGTATTCACGTTCAGAGATGCCGGGACTGGTGGATGTTGTGGTCGTGCTCGGGGGTGACGGGACCATGCTCGGTGCTGCCAGGCTGGTGGCTGAAAAAGGCATTCCTATCCTTGGGGTGAATCTGGGAGGTCTCGGGTTTATAACAGAGGTTAACCGGTCGGATCTCTTTACAGCTATCGAGACGATGCTTAAGGGTGAGTGCTCTGTTGAGGAGAGGATAATGATTCAGGCCGATATTGTGCGTAACGGTGAGGCCATAACATCCTATACGGTCTTAAACGATGTGGTTATTACAAAAGGCGCCCTTGCAAGGATAATCGACCTTGAGACCTATGTTGATCACTCCTATGTTACCACCTTTAAGTCGGACGGCCTGATAATGTCTACACCAACCGGTTCAACTGCATATAACCTCTCTGCCGGTGGACCTATTGTCCATCCTGTCCTTGATTGTATCGTGCTCACACCCATATGTCCCCATACACTCACAAACAGACCCATTGTGCTCTCGGGTGAGTCATTGATTGAGGTGGGCCTCAAGTCGGAGAGTGAGGATGTATTTCTTACACTTGATGGACAGATAGGGGTTTCACTTGAAAAGGGAGACATGGTTGAGGTCAAAAAATCACCCCATAAGACACGCCTCTTTCTTCCCTGTGAGAGGGATTATTTTCAGGTCCTGAGGGAAAAACTGAAGTGGGGGGAACGGTGAGGGGTATGGATATTTCTCAACTCGGTATGCTCTTTCGGTTTTACGAGGCGCTCGGTTTTGACAGGCTTGCAGTTGATATACCGGAGACTGCATCTAATGGCGGTGATTGCCTGCATAAGGAAGAAGGGTTAAAGAGGCTGAGGGCTGAGATAGGAGATTGCAGGAGGTGCCGCCTTTCCGAAGGAAGGACCAACCTTGTATTCGGCGAGGGTAATCCGGATGCAGGGCTTATGTTTGTCGGTGAGGCCCCCGGAGAGCAGGAGGACAGGCAAGGGAGGCCTTTTGTCGGAAAGGCGGGAGAGTTGCTCACACGCCTTATAGAAAAGATGGGGGTCAGTAGAGAGGAAGTATATATTGCCAATACCGTTAAATGTCGCCCTCCCGATAACCGCAACCCCATGGAGGATGAGATAAAGATATGCATGCCTTTTCTCGAAAAACAGATCGGGATAATAGAGCCTGCGGTTATCATGACCCTTGGCTCGGTAGCAACAAAGGCCCTGCTTGGTGATATAGGGAGCATTTCCAGTGTGAGGGGAAAGACTTACAGGTATAAGGGAGTTCCCGTTATCCCGACCTTTCACCCCTCCTATCTGCTGAGAAACCCGAAAAGTAAATGGCTTACCTGGAACGATGCCCAGGTTGTGTTGAAATTGCTTGAATCATAGTTTCAGCCGTTTGCATTACCAGTTCAGGCTTTTCTTCAATAACCTCTCATACATTTTTGGTGGAAGGAATGCCTGCCGGTGTATCTCGTCGCTGTAATATCTGAGTCCCGGGATGCCGGGCCTTCTCATCTCCCTCAGGCCGAGAGACTTTGAGGCGGCAGAGAATGTCCACCAGTTACCTGCATAGGTGGCAATGGGGGCAGTGTAAAGGTCCACAACAGGAAATACCAGCCTCATGGTCTCCTGTACCCCAAGCACCATGTCTCTGTGAAAGTGCAACGACTCTGAGAGGGTTACGAGCATCCCGTCGTCACGGAGGCTCTCCTTAACGGATTTAAAGAATTCAACTGTGAAGAGACTCTTTGCAAAACCAATTATATCGGTTGAGTCGACAATCACAATATCAATGTCACCCTTCCTGCTTTTGATAAACTCGGACCCATCCATGCATTTTATCTCCACCCTGCTGTTTTCCAGTTCACAGGAGACCGTGGGGAAGTATTTTTTTGATACATTTATGACCTCCTCATCTATCTCCACAAAGAATGCTTTTTCCACTGTCTCATGCCTGAGCACCTCTCTTACTGCCCCGCCGTCCCCTCCCCCGATTACTACAACCCTCTTTGGGTCGGGGTGGGCATGCATGACCACATGCACCAGCATTTCATGGTAGAAGAATTCGTCCCTTTCAGTTAACTGGACGACCCCGTCAAGGATCAGCATCCTGCCGAAAAAAGGGTTTTCGATTACCACTATCTCCTGAAACGGGCTTTTGTCCTTATAAAGTATCTTTTCCACGTCATAGACATATTGAATTGGTGAGTAGGGGTCTTTTTCAAAAAACCTGATCATATAAAACCCTCCTTAAATATATATTCTCTCGCAAAGGCGCCAAGTTCGCAAAAAAAACATAATTAGAGTTTGTCCATTTTTCTGTCGATCCTGTCGTTCTTCGTGGTCTTTGCGAGCTTGGCGCCTTTGCGAGAAACTATCTTCATATCAGGATAGTCTTCGGTACAGGAAATCCGTTAAATTCAGATGCATAGGATATTGTATAGGCTCCTGAGGAAAGAATCAGCAGGTGATCTCCAATCATCGGTTCCGGCAGTTCAACGTCATGGGCTATAACATCAAAACTGTCACAGCTCGGCCCTGCAATTGTCCACTTTTGTGTCTCGGCCCGGCTGCCGACCATGTAATTATACTTTATCCCGCCAATGCTCTCCATAAGGCCGTTAAATACACCAACATCTATATATAACCAGTTAATGTTCCCTCTCCTGGCCTTTCCGATAACAGAAGTGACAAATACACCGGCATCTCCAACTACTGCACGGCCCGGCTCCAACTGCACCTGAACATCTTCAGGGAATTTTTTGGAAATGAGGGTATCAATCATCTCTTCAATGCTCTGTATGTCAATAACCTCTTTCGTGTACCTGATCGGGTATCCTCCGCCTATATTCAGGACTTTAAGCCTTATTCCCGCATTCCCGACACTGCTCCAGACTGCGCTCACCTTATCAAGGGCCATGCTCCAGTTATATATATTCGTACACTGAGACCCTACATGGAATGTAATGCCAACAGGATTGAGTCCCCTTTCCTGAGCATACAATAGTAGTTCAACTGCCGTATCAGGCTCGATGCCGAACTTTTTACTCAGGGGCCATTCACTACCCTCATTGGGCACCGTCAGCCTCACATAAACATTGCACCCCCGAGCATAAGCTGCAAGTTTATCCACTTCCGCCACAGAGTCAAAGGCAAAATAATCTACGCCATAGTCTATGGCATACCTGATAAAGGCAGGACTTTTTACAGGGTTGCTCGATATAATCCTCCCGGGTTTTACGCCGAGTGCGGAGAGTATCTTCAGCTCGCCTTCAGAGGCAATCTCATAGTTCATGCCGGGACTGTCGAGCAATCCGGCAATCTCGATATGAGGGTTTGCCTTTACAGCATAGTATACACGGCAATTACGGATACCTTTGCCGATAACGGAAGCTTTTTCCCTGACGACGTCCCTGTCCATCAGCAGATAAGGGGCGGCCTCATCACTTGTTGCTATAAAGTTCAGGACTTTTTCCCAGGTGGATGACCTGACAAACTCCGGTATTACCTGCACTTCTCCCCCCTCATAATCGTTTGTGATTTCTGCGGTCTATTTTTTCCGCAGCTTAATATACCTTTTTATGGCATTTCTGACAGCCTCGGGGATGTTCTTGTTCTTTTCAAGGATAATAAGATCATGCATCCTCAAGCGAGTTATCAAAGGCATTGAGACTCCAATGGGTGTTTTCGGATTAGACGCAAGGGAAAGCACTATATTATATTTTCTTATCCAGTCTTTTTTCTTAAAAATATATCGCAGGGCATCATCAGGGGAGGAGGGATTCCTTGCTATCATCTCCACTTCGTTTTCGGTTATCTTCGGATTCTCAAGCACCTTGATAACCACTTCCCTGTTAGGGTCTCTTATAAGGACATTCCTGATATCCTTTCCGCCTTTCAGCGCTAGCTGTATCCTTTGCCCCACGCTCAATCTCTGAACCCTTTGGAGTATGCTCTCTTTCTTCTGAAGCCTGACCTCTTCTTTTTCTTCAGTGACAAGATCAATTGCCCCGCTTGTTATTTTGGCAGGAAGGCTTAGCAGGGAGGCAGCCTCTGCTGCAATCTCAACAGGAGTCTGCGGATGCTCATAAAGGAGCCGCAATATTTCAGGCCGCTGTGTGTTGGCATCCATCAGTTCACTGAATATAGCGGTATCTGCGGGGTCATCCAGGAGTATCCGGATTACCTCTTCGGATGCTACCGAGAGGTCAAGCCCTATAAGTTTTTTTTCAGTCATTTTTATCTCAAATTATGCACATGGACCTAAGACGCGGGATACTGTTTCAACGTATCGATGCCTTGGCGGAAACCGGTTTTATCACATAAATAAAGTATTCTATATTGCCTTTTTGCCCCTTGACAGGGGATTCAGATACACCTTGCACTTCAAGACCCATGGACTCAAAACCTTCAGTGATTCTCCCGACAACGTTTATTCTCTTCTCAATGCTTTTTATCACTCCACCCTTGTCCACCTCTCCCTTGCCGACTTCAAACTGTGGTTTTATGAGTGCAAGTATCCCGCCACCATCTCTGAGAAACTCGAGTATTTTAGGGACAACCTTTAAGAGTGATATAAAAGAGACATCTATTGTAACAAGATCAACTTTTTCGGGAACCGAATCTCCTGTCAGATACCTGATGTTAGTCCTCTCAAGAACCACAACCCTGGGGTCTTTCCTCAGTTTCCAGGAGAGCTGTCCATATCCGACATCAACTGCGTATACCTTGACTGCACCCTTCTGGAGCATGCAGTCAGTGAATCCGCCGGTAGAGGCCCCAACATCCATCACAACAAGGCCATCAAGCTGAATATGGAAATGCTCAAGTGCACCCTCCAGCTTCAGTCCTCCACGGCTTGCATAAGGAATATCTTCTCCCCTCAGGACAATCCCGGCGCTTTCATCAATCAGGGTGCCTGCCTTGTCAACAGGTGATCTGTTTACAAGTACCCTTCCCTCCAGAATCAAGGCCTTTGCCCTTTCCCGGGAAGATACGAGGCCCTTCTTTAGCAGGAGCTTATCAAGCCGTTCCTTCAATGTCTTGATTTTGTATGTTTTATAAGGGAAGAAGCTGTTACGAAGATGCCGTCTTCATCCAGGCCCAGCAGTCTTTTTAAAACGCTTTGTGGACCCTGTTCAACAAATATATCGGGGATGCCCATAACTCTCACATTCATGTCATTTATCCCCATACTGCTGAGTGTCTCAAGAACGGAGGACCCAAAACCGCCGGCCACGGAATTCTCCTCCACTGTAACAAGGTTTTTTACGTTGTCGGAGATTCTGAAGAGTATATCATTGTCAAGGGGTTTTGCAAAGCGCGCATTTACCACCATTGTACCGACACCTTCTGCCTTTAAGCGCTGAGCGGCTTTATAGGCAGGATAAACCATGCTGCCGAAGGCAAGGAGGGCCAGGTCATTGCCTTCCATTAAAATTTCTCCTTCTCCGAGTCTCAGGGGTTGCTGAGTATGGTCAAACTGCTCAGTGCAGTTTCCCCTTGGGTATCTTATGGCGACAGGTCTCTTCAAAAAGATGGCAAAACCAAGCATTTCAATAAATTCTCCCTTGTCCTTCGGGGCCATAACTACAAGATTCGGTATGTGTCTGAGGTAGCTTATATCAAAGGCTCCGTGATGCGTCGGGCCGTCATCCCCGACTATCCCGGCCCTGTCAACGGCAAAAACCACAGGCAGGTTCTGAAGGCAGACATCGTGAAGAATCTCATCATAAGCCCTCTGCAGGAATGTCGAATATACTGCCACAACAGGTATAAACCCATTGGCTGCAAGGCCTGCGGCAAAGGTGACTGCATGAGGTTCTGCAATTCCAACATCAAAGAATCTGTCGGGAAAGGTTCGGGCAAAGTCGCCCAGACCGGTACCCTCCGTCATTGCTGCAACAATTGCAACAACCCTCGCGTCTTTTCTTGCAATTTCTGTTAGGCTGTTGCCGAAGACATCACTGTAGGATTCACCCCCTCCTGACCCCTTTGGTTCACCTGTCGTGAGCTCAAAGGGACCCACACCGTGAAACCATGACGGGTTCTTTTCTGAAAACTCATACCCTTTCCCTTTTGTTGTAATCACATGGACAAGCACGGGCCTGTCGGAACGCCTGATTCTCTTAAGAGTTTCTACAATGTTCTCGATATTATGGCCGTCTATCGGACCGATATAGTTGAAGCCAAGCTCTTCAAATATATGTCCCGGAAGTAATAAACTTTTCACCGTTTCCTCAAGCTTGTGGGCAAGACGGTACATCCTGTCTCCAACCCTTGGAATTCCCTCAAGAAAGGCCTTGGTATCTTTTTTGAATCTCTGGTATAGCTCACCTGTAAGTATTCTGTTAAGATAATTGGAGAGTGCTCCTACATTTCTGGATATGGACATTTCATTGTCGTTGAGCACTACTATAAGGGGTATGCCGAGATGCCCTGCATTGTTCAGCCCCTCAAAAGAGAGGCCTGCCGTCATTGCTCCGTCACCTATTACAGCCACCACACTGAAATCTTCTCCTTTAAGTTCCCTTGCTTCTGCCATTCCCAGGGCTGCGGAGATAGATGTGGAGCTGTGTCCTGTGCCAAAGTGGTCGTGAGGACTTTCAGTTCTCTTCGGGAACCCCGAGATTCCCCTGTACTGTCTCAGTGTTGAGAACCTCTCCTCCCTGCCGGTAATCAGTTTATGTGCATAGGACTGATGTCCGACATCCCAGATTATCTTGTCTGTGGGGGAGTCAAACACATAGTGAAGGGCAATGGTCAGTTCAATAACGCCGAGGCTTGAGGCGAGGTGTCCGCCCGTGCAGGACACAGTTTCGATAATCCTCTCCCTGATCTCTCCGGATAGCTCAATCAGGGCGGGAAAATCAAGTTTCTTGATATCGTCCGGGCCTTTTATGTCTTTCAGCATGTCACTTATCACTCATCGCTCATCACTCATCACTCATCATTTGTCATTGTTCAATGACAGATGATTAATAGTTCCGGTATTTCACCTGGTCCTCTGCACGAAATACCTTGCAATGCCCCTTAAGGGGGCAGCTCCGTCTCCCATAAAATCAATGGCTGAAAGGGCTTCTTCAACAAGTTCATTTGCAGCCGCTTTTGACCTTTCAATTCCGTAGATGGCAGGATAGGTCATCTTGCCCTTTTCACTGTCGGCTCCCGTTTTTTTGCCAAGCGAGTTTGTGTTCCCTGTAACATCAAGAATGTCATCAACGATCTGGAAGGCAAGACCCACTTTTTCACCATACATGCCAAGGTTTTCAATAATTTCATGGGAAGACCCGGTAAGTACGGGTGCAATCCTGACGGAAGCGCATATCAGAGCCCCTGTCTTGTGAGTATGAATAAAATGCACTGTCTTGGGGGCAGGTTCCTTTCTTTCAGAAAGTATATCCTCGGCTTGTCCTCCGACCATTCCCCTGGGGCCGGCAGCATCGGCCAGTATCCTGATTGCCTCCTTCACGGCATGTGGAGAAAACCTTTCGCCCTCGGTAAACATGACGAATGCCTCTGTCAAGAGCGCATCACCGGCCAGTATGGCAATGGCCTCTCCGAAGACCTTATGGTTTGTGGGCTTTCCGCGTCTCATTGCATCATCATCCATTGCCGGAAGGTCATCGTGAATAAGTGAGTAAGTATGAATGAGCTCTATGGCGGAAGCCTGGGGGAGAATATCCTCCGCCTTTCCTCCACAGGCCTCAAACGATGCTATTGCAAGGACAGGTCTTATCCTCTTTCCACCTGCGAAAAGTGAGTATGTTACTGATTCGTACAACCTCTCGGGGAGGAATTCGCCGGCAAAATATTTCTTTAGATAAGAGTCAACAAGTTCCTGTCTGCTTTTAATGTAATCTTTCAGGACCATTCCGTCACTCGTTGTCTGTTATTCATGCCGACCAATAACCTGAAGTCTCATTCCCACTCTATGGTGCCCGGTGGTTTGGAGCTAATGTCATAGACCACGCGGTTAATTCCCTTGACCTCATTTATGATGCGGTTTGACATCCTGCCGAGGATATCATCAGGTATTTTTGCCCAGTCCGCCGTCATTCCATCCATACTTGTTACCGCCCTCACTGCCAGGACGTGTTCGTAAGTCCGTTCATCTCCCATAACACCAACGGTCCTGATCGGCAGAAGAACTGCAAATGCCTGCCATATTTCCCTGTACAGCCCTGCTTTTTTTATCTCCTCAAGCACTATGGCATCTGCCTCTCTGAGTATCTCGAGTCTTTTCCCTGTAATCTCTCCAATGCACCTGATTGCAAGGCCCGGTCCGGGGAAAGGATGCCTCCAGCATATCTCTTCAGGTAGTCCGAGTTCCTCCCCGAGTACTCTCACCTCATCCTTAAAGAGTTCGCGCAGGGGCTCAATGAGCTTTAACTTCATCACTTCCGGCAGACCGCCGACATTGTGATGGGACTTTATTATTGCAGAGGGCCCCTTGAAGGAAACACTCTCTATCACATCAGGATATAAAGTACCCTGGGCAAGGAACACGGCGTCAGTTATCTTTCCGGCCTCTTCCTCAAAGATACTGATGAACTCGTTCCCTATTACCTTTCTCTTTTCTTCGGGGTCTGTAACCCCCTTCAATAACCTCAGAAACCGTTCTTTTGCGTTGACAGTTATCAGCTTTATATGAAAATGTCTCTCAAACGTGTCCTGTA
Organism: bacterium; assembly: GCA_036244995.1. Lineage (GTDB taxonomy): Bacteria > Nitrospirota > Thermodesulfovibrionia > Thermodesulfovibrionales > JdFR-85 > BMS3Bbin07. The sequence continues at coordinate 9,847 of BTTF01000034.1, forward strand.
CCTTCTCTACTTCTCCTTTTCTGAGAAGCCCGTTGTCTACAAATATGCAGGTGAGGTTTTCTCCGACAGCCCTGTGTACAAGAACCGCAACAACCGAGGAGTCAACCCCGCCGCTCAGGGCACATATTACCCTGTTGTCACCGACAGTCCTTTTTATATCCTCTACAGCCCAGTCAATAAAAGACGACATCTGCCATACGGGCCTGCATTTGCATATATTGAGTACGAAGTTCTGTAAAATCCTCTTGCCTTCAATTGTATGCACGACTTCCGGATGAAACTGAAGCGCATACAGCTTTTTTTCATGATCTGCCATAGCGGCAATGGGAGAGTTATCCGTATGTGCAATGGGAGCAAACCCCCCCGGACATTTTTCTATCCTGTCTGCATGACTCATCCAGACCACGGAATGGTCTATTATTCCCCACAGAAGGTCTTTATCATCATCTATTATGAGCTCAGCCCGTCCGTACTCTCTCCTCAGGGCCTTTTTGACCTCACCTCCAAGGAGAAATGCCATCAACTGCATACCGTAACATATTCCAAGCACGGGAACTCCAAGGTTGAATATCTCCTTGTCAGGGATCGGAGTTCCCTCATCGTAAACACTTGAAGGGCTGCCTGAGAGGATTATCCCCTTTGGATTAAACTCCCGAATCTTCTCAATAGATGCATTAAAGGGGAATATCTCGGAATAGACCCTGCACTCCCTCACCCTCCTGGCTATAAGCTGGGTGTACTGTGAGCCAAAATCAAGAACGAGTATCTTTTCTCTCTCTATCATAATTTATATTTACCTTTTTACCATTCAGTTCTGTAATTAGGGGATTCCTTGGTAATTATCACATCATGGACATGACTCTCCCTGAGTCCTGCATTTGTAATCCTTATAAACCTTGCCTTTTCCCTCAGTTCATTCAGGCTCCTGCAGCCGCAATATCCCATTCCCGATCTTAACCCGCCTATAAGTTGAAGGATGCTCTGAGAAAGGGGACCTTTATACGGAACCCTTCCTTCTACTCCCTCGGGAACGAGCTTGGGGGTATCCACCCCTTCCTGTCCATATCTGTCCTTTGCTCCCTGAGCCATGGCGCCTAATGAACCCATACCCCTGTAAACCTTGTAACTTCTGCCCTGGTAGAGGATTATCTCTCCCGGTGATTCAGCCGTACCGGCAAAAAGGCTGCCTATCATAACAGAGTGAGCTCCTGATGCAATGGCCTTGGTGATATCTCCGGAATATTTTATTCCCCCGTCGGCAATGACGGGAACAGAATGTTTTTTTGCAACAGAGTAACATTCCTTAATGGCGGTAATCTGTGGAATCCCTGCCCCGGCAATTACCCTTGTCGTACAGATAGACCCGGGGCCTATTCCCACTTTTATGGCATCGGCGCCTGCCTCGATAAGGTCTCCGGCACCCTCTTTAGTCGCAACATTGCCGGCTATCATATCAACCTCAAACTTCTTTTTCAATTCCTTCAGTGTCTTTATCACCGCATTACTGTGTCCATGGGCCGTATCTATAACCAGGACATCAACCCCGGCGCTTACAAGAATCGCTGCCCTCTCTATTGCCTCCCTGCCAACGCCAATAGCCCCTCCAACACGCAGCCGGCCTACAGAGTCCTTGCAGGCATGGGGGTACTTCCTCCTTTTCTCTATATCCTTTATGGTTATTAATCCCTTTAGTTTGTAGTCCCTGTCAACAATGGGAAGCTTTTCAATCTTGTACTGATGCAGGGTCTCTTTTGCCTCATCAAGGGTGATATTTTCAGTGGCCGTAATGAGCCTCTCCTTTGTCATTACATCCTTGACCTTTCTGTCCATATGTGTCTCAAACCTGAGGTCCCTGTTTGTGAGAATCCCTATCAGTTTGCCCTTTACCGTCACGGGAACCCCTGATATCCTGTACCGGGTCATTAAGGCAAAGGCGTCACTGATAGGGGCATCCGGCGAGACGGTTATAGGGTCTATGATCATCCCGCTTTCGGACTTTTTAACCTTATCAATCTCAAGGCCCTGCCTGTCGGGAGGCATTGCCCTGTGCATGAACCCTATGCCTCCTTCTCTGGCCATGGCAATGGCCATGGAGGCTTCAGTGACTGTATCCATTGCAGAAGTGACAATGGGCGTATTTAAGCTGATATTGCGTGTGAGGTACGTTGTAACGTCAACCTCTTTTGGAATCACATCGGATTTTGCCGGAATGAGAAGGACATCATCAAAGGTAAGGCCTGTGGAAACGTTTTCCTCTACCATATGCACCTCATAATTTATTTAATTGAAAATTCACAGCAGACATAAACTCCTCAACTCCTCAACTCCTCAACTCCAAACGGGAGTTTTAATTCTAACACGATAATTTTTCAGAAATCAAATTTCCCAAATAAATTGCATATTTATCTCTAATTTCTATAGTGAATTACAGATTCCCTCAGCAGGATTCAAAAGTTAGGTCGAGGCAACCTCGCCCCTGCATAAAGTCAGTTCCTGTCGCTTTTTTAACCCTGCACCGCCTTTCACCGTGAATTACATGGTAGGGGCGAGGTTGCCTCGCCCTGACTGCTTTTACCGTTTTTACCGTGAATTAGCGCTATCCCCAGGAGTCGCCGGTAAATCCAGAAGTTGACAACCCCCTTATAAAATAAGTATTATGTTTTTAAGGGTACAAGATGAAAATCGACTCTGTAAAAGAGATACATTTAATAACATTTGCCCTGTGCATAAGGAGCATCCATGTTTGAAAAATTTACTGAAAGAGGAAGAAAGGTAATTATATATGCCAAGGAAGAGGCGGAAAGACGGCAGAATGATTATTTGGGCACCGAGCACCTGCTTCTGGGATTGATCAGGGAACAGGATGGCCTGCCGGTTGTCGTTCTCAAGAAGATGGGACTTTCCATAGAAGAAGTTCGCATAGAGGTTGAGAGGAATCTTCCCGTAGGTACCAACCTTCTCACATTCGGCGATATACCATTTACACCACGGGCCAAAAAGGTCCTTGAACTTGCAGTCGAGGAGGCAAGGCTCCTTGGACATAACTATATCGGCAGCGAGCACCTCCTGCTTGGTCTGGTCAGGGAGGATGAGGGAATCGGCGGAAAGATTCTCAGAAACCTTGGAGCCAATCTGCTCGGGGCAAGGCAACTTTCCATAAATCTGTCAATGAGGACACAGCCTCACCTACGGGAAAAGAAGACAGCCACTCCCGCGCTTGATGAGTTTGGAAAAGACCTGACCGCCCTTGCTAAAAAAGGAAAACTTGATCCTGTTATCGGCAGGGAAAAAGAGATAGAGCGTGTTCTTCAGGTACTCGGCCGGAGGGTCAAAAATAACCCGGCAATTATTGGTGAGCCCGGAGTCGGCAAAACTGCAATTGTGGAAGGGCTTGCCCAGAAGATTGTTTCCGGCGATGTTCCCGACCAGTTGCTGGGTAAGAGAATCATCTCCCTTGACCTCGGGGCCCTGATTGCGGGAACCAAATACAGGGGGCAGTTTGAGGAGAGGTTAAAGGTTGTAATGAAAGAGATAATGCAATCCGACAACATCATACTCTTTATTGATGAACTCCATACGCTTATCGGTGCGGGTGCTGCCGAAGGTTCGGTGGATGCCTCCAGTATGTTAAAACCTGCCCTTTCCAGGGGTGAAATACAGTGTATCGGCGCTACCACTGCCGATGAGTTCAGGAAATATATTGAAAGGGATGGGGCCCTCGAGAGGAGATTCCAGCCGATCCATATTGACCCCCCGAATATGGAGGAGACTATAGATATCCTTATAGGTTTAAAGAGTAAATATGAGGCGCATCACAGGGTTAAATACAGTGAGGATGCCGTTGTTACCGCAGCAAAGATGTCCGACAGATATGTATCGGACAGAAATCTTCCGGACAAGGCCATTGATGTAATAGATGAGACCGGTTCGAGAATCAAGCTCAAGAGGTATACTCCGCCCCTTGAATTAAAGGACATTGAACAGGACCTCGAAAGGCTTTCAAAGGAGAAGAGTCTTTATATCAAGCTTCAGGATGTTGAAAAGGCGGCATCCGTGAGGGAGGAGGAAGAGAAACTCAAGAGATTACATGAGCAGCTTCACAAACAGTGGCGTGATAATCTCACCAAGGATATCCCGGTTATCAAGGCAGAGGATATTGCCTATACCGTCTCAAAAATGACGGGAATACCTCTTATTAAACTTGAAAGGGAAGAGACGGAAAAACTGCTTCTTATGGAAAAGGAACTGCACAGGAGGATTATAGCCCAGGATGAGGCTACCCGGGCAGTCTGCCGGGCCATAAGACGTTCCAGGGCAGGACTTAAAAGCAGGAAGAAACCCATTGGTTCTTTCATCTTCCTTGGTCCGACGGGTGTGGGCAAGACCGAGCTTGCGAAGGCCCTTGCAGAGTTCCTGTTTGACGATGAGAACTCTCTTATCAAGATTGACATGTCTGAGTATATGGAGAGATTCAATGTCTCAAAGCTTACAGGGGCGCCTCCGGGCTATGTGGGTTATGAAGAAGGCGGGCAACTTACCGAACGGGTGAGGAAAAAACCATATTCAGTGGTGCTGTTTGATGAGATAGAGAAGGCGCACCCTGATGTGTTTAATGTACTGCTTCAGATCCTTGATGAAGGAGTGCTTACCGACAGTGTCGGAAGAAAGATAGACTTCAAGCATACGGTTATAATTATGACCTCCAATCTTGGAGCCAGGATTATAGAAAAGGCCACGCCGTTAGGATTCCAGCGTAACAGTGCCGATGACATCTATACGAAGATCAAGGAGAACGTGCTTAATGAGCTGAAGAAGACCTTCAATCCCGAGTTTCTGAACAGGGTTGATGAAATAGTGGTCTTCCATCCCCTTGACAAGATACATCTCTTCTCCATAATTGACCTGCTGATAGATGAGACCAATAAACAGCTTGTTGAGCAGGAAATAGTCCTTGAGGTTACCGGCGAGGTAAAGGAATGGCTTGTTGACAAATATTATCAGCCTGTTTACGGTGCCAGGCCCATGAGAAGGGCTCTTCAGAAAGAGATAGAGGACTATCTTTCTGAAGAGATGTTAAAGGGCAGGTTTGAGGGAGCCAACAAGGTTGTCGTGGTTCTTGAGGATGGGAAGCCCGTCTTCAGGGTAGCACATAAGGAAGAACTGCTGACGGCGGGTGTCAATTAAGCGTTGAGTTCACGTGGGATTATCCTTGGAATTATCCTTGTTATCGGTGTATTCCTCGTAATTTTAACTCAGAAAGACAAAACACCGCAGACGCGCAGGGCGATCGTGGGCCTTGAGGCCCCCGGGTTTGTCCTTCTCGACACTAACGGGACGGCTGTCAAACTTTCCCGGTTCAAGGGAAAGACGGTTTTTCTTCACTTCTGGGCCTCGTGGTGTCCAAACTGCAAAGAGGAACTTCCGTCTATTCAGGCCCTGTATAACAGGAAAAAATCAGACCCGGACTTTGTCTTCCTGAGCATCGTATACCGTGAAGACCCTGCCAAAACCATGGATTATCTGAAAGCAAATCATTATGATATTCCCCTGTTTACCGATCCCGGGGAAAAGGCAGCGCGGGCATACGGGATAACGGGTGTGCCGGAAACCTTCATAATAGGTGCGGACGGGATACTGCGGAAAAGAGTTATAGGAGCAGGGGATTGGAGCGGGTATTGAGGAATGAGGAATGATGAATGATGAGTGATGAGTCGAAAGAAGCATAATTTTATAAGTCTATGAGAAAAACACACACTCCGGAGAGAGCCCTCCTTTTCATGGCCACCCTGTATTCCGACGAAGAATTTTACACAAAGGCAAAGGAACAACTGATAAAGAGTTTCGGTGAATTGTTGTTTGAAAGTGAGTGCCTTTCCTGGATACATTCGGAATATTACAGAAATGAACTGGGCTGGCCCATAACCAGACGGTTTCTCGCGTTCAGGAAGGGATTTAATACCGGGACAATAAGAGAGGTAAAGCTTGTCACCAATAAGCTTGAAGAAATGTTCTCGGTTGACGGCAGAAGGAAAGTGAATCTTGATCCCGGCTATATCACAGAGGCAAAGGTGGTGCTTGCCACAACAAAGAACTATCCCCACAGGATATATCTCGGCAGTGGTATCTTTGCAGAGGTTACACTGTTTTACACAAAAGGGGGATACCGGTCCCATCAATTCACTTACAGGGACTATGACACTCCGGAGTATCTCGATATCTTCCACAAAATGCGGGAGCTGCTTAGAGATACCATACCCTTGTCCCATCCGGTACGGCATTAGTTAAGCGGGATACAGTGATAGAAAGGTTGTTGGAAGCGATATGACAGACTCTTCACTCATTCTCGTCCCGAAATACTTCGGGGCTCCGAGGAAATTATCACGACTCACCATTCAGGTGAAGCGTGATAATTTAAAACCGTTCAGAGTCAATCATATCACTTCCTTTCTTGATCTAACCTTTTTTATTGCCGGATTAGGGATTTAGGGATTTATTAAACCGGCAAATAAAAGCAGGGATTTTAAAAGGCACACACCCCTTAATCCCCTCTTGATAGAGGGGAAAGCAGAGGATATACAGATAAGGGGCGGAACGGGAAGAGGGAATGGCGTGCAAGCTGGTAAACAGCCATGAGAAAGCAGGAAGCATGTACTCTCCCCTCTAAAAAGAGGGGGTAGGGGGTGTGTAAAGAGCGGATTTTCATCTGGTTAACTGTTTGATATTGCTGACGAACATGTCTCTCTGAATAATTGCCGGGTTAATAACAAGGGCAGACCATAAGTCAATCCGGGCTGAGGAACCCTCTCATTCTGCCTTGCTTGAGACTATCCCCGCAATCCCCTCAAGCGCCTCATCTGTCCTGACAAGCTTTTTCTCCCCTGTCCTGCGTATCTTTATCTCAACAAGGCCTTCCTTCAGGTTTTTTTCACCAATAACAACCTGGAGAGGGATTCCGATAAGGTCGGCGTCCTTGAACTTCACTCCTGCCCTCTCATTGCGGTCGTCCATGAAGACATCGAGCCCTTTCCGGACAAGTCCCTGATAAATATCCTCGGAGACCCGCACAATTTCCGTGTTATTCATCTTGAGCGGTAATATCATGACATCAAACGGGGCAATGCTTTCAGGCCATATGATGCCGTTTTCATCATTGCTCTGTTCCACCGCAGCTGCAGCAATCCTTGCAGGCCCGATCCCGTAGCTCCCCATGACAAGGGGGCGCTCCTTGCCCTTTTCATCAAGATAGTATGCCTTTAACGGTTCTGAGTATTTAGTGCCGAGCTTAAAAATATTCCCAATCTCGATCACCTTTTCGATTCTTAAGGAGGCCCCGCATTTGCAGCACCTGTCTCCCCCCCTTACCATGTGCAGGTCTGTCCATTCAGCTTCAAAGTCCTTTCCAGGCCTTACTCCCCTGACGTGATAATCCGCCTTGTTTGCCCCGCTTATGTAAACGCCCTCCTTCAGCGCCTCATCAGCAATAATCCTGATTTTATGGCCCATTGGGCCAATGAATCCGGGCTCCACTCCGAGTGTTTCAAGGACTTCCTCCTTACGGGCAGGCCTGCATGACCCGATGAGTCTCTGAAGTTTCTGCTCCTGAAGCTCCCGGTCACCCCTGAGAAGCACGAGTACAGGCCCGGTATCCGCAATGAAGAGGATGCTTTTTATAAAATAGGCCGGGGATACACCGAGAAATTCCGATACCTCACGGACAGTCCGTTTTTGAGGGGTGTGAACCTCTTCAAATGTCCACTCTTCAAACTCTGGTTCCGGGGAGATGCCGGTTGCCAGTTCAACATTGGCAGCATAGCCGCAGGAATCGCAAATGGCAACATCATCCTCCCCTGCAGGACTTGGCGCCATGAACTCATGTGCCGTTGCCCCACCCATCATGCCTGGGTCCGACTCTACCTGGTAGAATTTAAGTCCGCACCTTTCAAATATCCTGTGATATGCCTCTTCATGAAGGCGGTAGCTTTGATTGAGACCGCTTTCGTCACGGTCAAAACTGTATGAGTCCTTCATGATAAACTCTCTTGTCCTAAGAATGCCGCTCTTGGGCCTCGCCTCGTCCCTCAGCTTTGTCTGTATCTGATACCATATTTGGGGAAGGGCCTTGTAGGAACGTATCTCCCGTGATGCCAGCCAGGTCATTATCTCCTCATGCGTCATACCAAGACACATATCCCTGCCGGTCCTGTCCCTGAGGCGGAACATCTCATCCCCAATCCCGGACCACCTGCCTGTCTTCTGCCATATATCTGCAGGATGCAGCACGGGCAGCAGAAGCTCCTGGGCGTCTATCCGTGCCATCTCTTCCCTGATGATGGCATTTATCTTTCCCATCACCCTCCAGCCAAGGGGCATGAATATATAAAGACCGGCTGCAAGCTGTCTTATATAACCTGCCCGGAGTAATAACTTGTGACTTACTGCCTCTGCCTCTGAGGGTGTCTCTCTCAGGGTTGGAACACAGGTCCTTGAGAATCTCATATAGCCTCCCGTAGTTCGTTATTGATTGATTTTGTTCACGCATCCGGAGATAAAAAGCCTTAATCATTATGGGTTTTGAAAATCCTGATTATATCATATCGGGGAGATAAGGGGTGTGTAACGGGTTTTTCTATTGAAAGACAGATGGGAAGTCTGTTATCTTAAGTACATGGGTGAAGAGATACTGGAGATAGTCGATAAGGCTGGTGAGGTCATCGGTCGGGCATCAAGGGCCGTGATACACGGCGATAACAGCCTCCTGCACCGTGTAGTGCATGTAATTGTTGTAAACTCTTCCGGGGATATCCTGCTTCAGAAAAGATCGATGAACAAGGACGTTGCCCCCGGCAGGTGGGATACCTCTGTCGGAGGACACGTGGATGCAGGGGAGACTGTAGAGGATGCATTGGAGAGAGAGATGGAGGAAGAGCTTGGGATTAGAGGTGGGGATACAAGATTCCTGTATTCCTATATCCACTCAAATCCCTATGAGTCGGAACTTGTCTCTTCATACGAGTGTCTCCATGAAGGGCCTTTTAATTTCAGCAGGGAAGAGATAGATGAGGTCGGGTTCCAGCCTTTGCATGAGATTAAAGAGATACTCGGCAGGGGTGTTTTAAGCGATAATTTTGAAGAAGAGTTCCGAAGATACCTCAACGCCCTCTCCTCCTGAGCAGGCAGTATTTTTTTTTGTGAAACGGTCCTGACCATCTTTACATTTTTTATAGTCACGTTTTGTCTTGTTTTTCAATAGGTTATCTCTCTTAGGGTCTTGTTTCGAAGGGAGCTCGATCTGATTCAGGGCCAATGCGGACTTGACATTGATATAATTTAATATTATTATATTATTATAAATAATATGATGGGGATGGAAAAGGAGCTGTTATTTAAGCAAAGATACTTCAGGGACAATAAAAAACTTTTTTATTCTTGTCAATCCACTACTCGCTTCGGAAATTTAAGACTATCCCCGGCAGAAGATATACAAGCTCATAAATGGTATTTCCGTACCGGAAGGTTCAATTGATATCCACGAAACAGGGAGGTGATAAACCTTAAAATAGAAGAAATGACCTGCCTGGCAACAGGGCAGGGGGGTCGGGGTAAGAAGAACATATACAACAAAAACTTAGCAATCCAGGATTTCTTTTCAGCTCATTAAATTATAATGGAGGTTTTTTTATGAGGAGTAAAAAATTATTCACGGTTTTTTTGGCCCTTGCAGGGATGTTCCTCTTTGCAGTGCCGTCGGTGTATGCTTTTAATGATGTGAAGGCAACTGCTGTTTATGCAGACCTTCAGGATCCCAACACGGATGCGGTTATTATTGATGTGCGTACAGTGGATGAGCACAACGGTTTTACCCCGCCGTGGAGTTCAAATCCGGGGGTTATCGACACTAACGGTGCATACAACGGTACTCCGAAGTGGAGGGTGAACGGAAAAACACATCTGCCGATAAGCATTCCCTGGTGGATTGACCAAAACACCAGCTTCTCTAACACTGCCCCTGATAATCCTACCGAGGTGAGGAATATAATAAATGGCCTCCTCGATAGGGGTGTTATAAACTTCAACACGAAACTTTACTTTCTGTGCCGTACAGCTATAAGAAGTCACGATATGGCTGGATGGGTGGAGGGTCAGACATTTACCGGTGGCGGTGGGGGTGGGGGTGTATTTGCAAATATCTACGATATAGACGACCCCTCTGATGGAACGTTCAACAATACCGGCGGTATGTATGAGTGGGATGCCAGTGTCCTGCCCACCAGTACCCAGCCCAAGTACATGGGAACATCCTGGTCCGGCTTTACCTATACACCACCGCAGGTCTTTGCGACCTATGACGGCGGCACGACCTTTAAAGTCAGCATCCTTGAGCCGACTTCGAGCAGTCATTTTAACGAGCCGGCAGTAACCAGGGTCTCGCTGCAGATATTCGACAACGGAAACAAGGGGAGTGAGGTGGCATTCAGCTTGACCGATACTGTTGCCGGTACCCTCTGGACAGACTATACATTTAATGCCAGCTCCGTTACCGCTCCGTTCGACATACCGAACAACACTACCTGGACCTGGAGGGCGCTTGCAGCAAACGGTGATGCCGGAAGGGGACTTGCCAACAACGCCCTTGGAGTAACCGATATCTCGCCTACAGATGCCAGGGACGCGTCAGTACTACGTAACGGCGTAGTAGTCGATGTCCGTACATGGGAAGAACATCAGGGATGTGAAGATACGGGCTGGACACCTTTTACTTATAACTGTTCCAGTACGGCAGCAAATGCCCGTTCCCCTATATGGACCGAC
>BTTF01000035.1:0-20221 GCA_036244995.1 bacterium
CTCAAGTCCCTCGGCGTATACTTTAAGTATGCTAAGCTCCTCGAACTCCAACATGAAGGCGGAAGTAACGACAACGCATAAGGTCTCTCCCTGTCCACTGTCAGACGGAATGCAACAGATTAAAAAGGGAACAGGTTGCTTTTTACGCCCCAGCTTTAGCCAAGGGTAGAGGTTGGGCTCGATGTTGAATCGTAACAATGAAGACAGCCTCGGCCTTCAGACCGCATGAATGCTAAAAGTGCAAGCCTGCAAACTGGAAGCCATACTCTCTGCCCTATTGCAAATAAAGGCTTAATCGCTTATTATATGAAAATAAATTTCTTGTTTTTGTCCGATAAACAAAAGGCTTAAGGAAGTTACTATTCGATATGAGAGACTATTGTGAGTTATATAAACATTGAAAATGGGGCCGTACTCCGTTCATACCTGAATAGGTTTGAGGAGAAAGAGTTTCATATTATCGCTTTGGATATAGAGGCGGAGTGTAATTGTCATGCTTACGGGGAAAGATTGTGCCTGGCACAGATATTTGATGGAGTGAACCATGTAATCATTGATCCGTTCAATATAAGCAATAATACCCTTAAACTTCTCTTTGAGAATCCGAACGTTCTGAAAGTAATGTATGATGCCGGAAGCGATTTGTCGCTGCTGAAAAACTCGGTCGGAATAGAAATAAAATCAATACTGGATTTAAGACCTGCAGTCGAGCTCCTTAACTATGGGAAAAAAGACCTTCATTCCATAATTGCATCAGAACTTGGGATAATCCTGGGTAAGAAAAGGAAATATCAGCAATATAACTGGACGAAAAGACCCATTGCCGAGGAGGCTATCGATTACGCGCTCAATGATGTAAGGCATCTGCTGGAATTGAAAGATATCATCCTGGCAAAACTTTACGCAAAGAAATTAATGGAGATTTTTCTCCTGAAAAACCTGCAGGTACAGAACAAGGATTATACGAGAGCTCCGGAAGATAAATACAAGAAAATAAGTGGATACAACAGCCTTCAAAATGAACAGAAAAAATTCTTTCGAGAAATTTTCGATATCAGGGATAAGTATGCAAAACAGTGCAATCTCCCGCCTCATAATGTAATTCACAAAACCGATATAATCAGGATCACAAAGGATGCAGGATATATTGATCAAATACGCTTTTCAAAAAGACTTGGAAAAGATTTGGTCCAGAATATGCAACGGGAAATCAGAAAAGCCGCTAAAAGTTCATCAGTCGGATGACAAGGGTTTTTGAGATGCTTTCCGCTGTTTAACTTATCAAAGATAAAGAATAAGAATTGGCGGGAGCGAGTGGGAATCGAACCCACCTTCCCCGCTTTTGGCAGGGAACACCGGATTTGAAGTCCGAGGGGGACACCAGAGCCCCAGTCACTCCCATGCTTGATTTTACAGGGTTTTCGCTTTTTTCGTCAAATAACACTATCGGGGAAATCAGGCTGATAGACTGACCTGTTTATCTTAAACCCCGGGAAGTCCCACCTTGTCACTGCTTTTGAGTTATTATAAAGAAGCGTGAAAATCAGGACAATCATTAAAATCTCATTTCTAATAGTCATATTAGCAGGCGTGGCTTTCTATTTCTTCATCCTGAAGGACCTCCCGTCGGTGGAGCAGTTGAAATCATACAAACCGGCGGCGGTGACAAAGGTTTATGCCAATGACAATGTGCTTATAGGTGAGTTCAAGATGGAAAGGGGCAGGTATGTGCCTATCAGTGAAATCCCGCAGTATCTGGTCTATGCAGTGCTTGCAACAGAGGATTCAAGGTTTTTTGAGCACAAAGGGCTTGATTACTTTGCACTTATGCGCGCGCTGGGAACGGATGTTATTCACTGGAGGTTCAAGGAAGGGGGCAGTACAATTACGCAGCAGCTTGCCAAGATACTGTATCTCTCCCATGAGAAGACGCTGAGACGCAAGTTCCGGGAGGCGATACTTGCAATGAGGATAGAGAAGGAACTCTCAAAAGAGGAAATACTCGAACTCTATCTGAACAGGACATATTTTGGTGAAGGGGCTTACGGTGTTGAGATGGCTTCAAGGGTTTATTTCGGCAAGTCGGTGAGGGAGATAGACCTTGCAGAGGCTGCAATGCTTGCCGGCCTTCTTAAGTCTCCCGGCTATTATTCCCCATACAAAAACATCAAAAGGGCTGAGGACCGGATGAAGCTGGTCTTGATGAGGATGGAAAAAGAGGGGTTTTTGAGGCCGTCAGAGAGGATTAGAGCTGCAAGGGAGGGGCTGAAGCTTTTGAATACAGGTGCCAAAAAAGAGGGTTACGGGTATTTTTTAAGCTATGTGCGTAATTACCTTGAAGAAGAATATGGTACGGAGATGGTTTATAAGGGTGGCCTCCGCGTGTACACCACGTTAAGAAGATGGGCCCAGATTCAGGCCAGGAGGGCACTGAGGGAAGGGCTTGAAGCCGTGGACAAGCAGAGGGGCTGGAGGGGAGTGACAGGACATATTGATGGAGTGGATGTGCAGAAAGAACTCGGCTCAATTGCCGGGGCGGACGGCCTTTCCTCCCTGAAAGGGGAGCTGTTGAGGGCAATTGTGCTCAGGGTATACAGAGGCAGGGCCATTCTGAAGGTCAACGGTGCCTATGGTATTCTGAAACTAAGGGATGCCCTGTGGGCAAGAAAGGTTTTTAGTCCCAAACAGAAGACCGCTTATTATCAGGAGAACTTCAACCTTGAAAAGTTGCTCTCCAAAGGGGATGTAATCCTTGTGAAATTGACAAAGATAGAGGATGGAGTTGCTTATGTATCGCTGGAGCAGGAGCCGCTTGTCCAGGGGGCACTGATTGCGGTTCAACCCAGGACCGGATATATAGAGGCAATGGCGGGGGGGTACGATTTCAGGAAAAGTCAGTTCAACCGTGTACTGAACGCAAGACGGCAGGCGGGCTCGGCATTTAAACCCGTTGTTTATGCCCTTGCCCTTGAAAAAGGCCTGACCCCGGCAACCATAATAAAGGATGAACCAATAAGTTATCCTGCAGGGGATGGTGGGCAGTGGGAACCTGTTAATTATGACAGGAAATATTCCGGCCCTGTAAGGTTGCGGGAGGCATTGGTGAATTCGCTCAATGTGGCCACTGTGAGGCTTGCGGAGTCTCTTGGAGTGGAAGACCTCGTCTCTTTTGCCAAGACCTGCGGGTTTGAAGGAAACATCCCGAATGACCTCAGCCTCGCACTTGGCTCTCTGACGGTTTCTCCTCTGAGGCTCACGATGTGCTATACTGTCTTTGCAAATCAAGGGGTCAGAATGAAGCCTGTAGCCATTAAACAGGTGGTTTCTTCTGATGGACGAATCCTTGAGTTTAATATTCCCGAGGGTCATAAGGTAACTTCACCCGGGGTGGCTTATCTTGTAACCAGTATGCTGCAGGATGTAATACGGAGAGGTACGGGCAGAAGGGCTTCAGGACTCAAGGTGCCGTCTGCGGGGAAGACCGGGACGACCGATAACTTCATTGATGCCTGGTTTGTTGGTTATACCCCCGGGCTGCTTGCCGGAGTATGGGTTGGTTATGATAACCCTGTATCCTTAGGCAATGGCATGAGTGGTGGAAGGGTGGCTGCGCCCATCTGGCTGAATTTCATGAAGGCCGTTACAAAAAATGACACAGGGGATTTCATTAAACCTGATAATGTTGTAAAATATTACATAGATAAAGAGACAGGCTTGCAGGTCCTGAATAATTCAGCTAATGCTGTTGAGGAGTATTTTATTGATGGGACGGAGCCTGAATGGAAGTACATGAACAGATTGAGAAAGTTGTTGAAAAGTTTATTTGGCGGAACAGGTAAGGACTAATCAAGAAACCAAGGAGGATGGTATGAAAAGGGTTTTGTATATGATTGTAATGATTGTTATGATAATCTCTTTGTCTCTGATGATGGCGCCGGGTGTTTTGAATGCACAGCCAAACGGCACTTACGGCCATGCGCTCTCCCAGTATAAAGCGGGCAACTTTAAAGAAGCGGTTAAAGAACTGAGGGATTACCTGCAGAAAAGACCGGAACCCTCAGCATATTACCTTATGGGATACGCCTTGTATGAGCTTGACAGGTACGAAGAGGCCATGAAGTATTTTGATGAGGCATATTTGGTGGACCCGGAGTTCACACCCGAACAGATAGATTTCCAACGCGCAAAACCCTAACCGGAATCCGGTTCTGATACTTTTCCGACCATCTGCGAGATATAGACAATGCAATCTTCACATATCCTCTCAGGTTCACTGTTACATATCATGCGGTTGAGCTCCCAGCAGGGTTTGCTCTTGTCAATATAGGCGGAACAGAAGTCTCTTGTCTTTTCCGGACAGTCGGTTATCTGCCAGCACGGGGCATACTCCAGGAGCTTCTTGATCCCCTCAATACTTATCTTCTTTATATGGATAAGGTCTCTCAGGCATTTCAGCCATTTGATATCGTTTTCAGAATAGTATCTGTTCTTGTTTCTACGTGCAGGTTTTATCATGCCGTGTTTTTCATAAAGCCGCAAGGTCTGATCTGTGGTGCCGATTAATTCAGCCACTATCCCTATAGGATAAAGAGGCATAGCCATCTTTTCCTCTTCCGTCATATCTTTTCTTGTCTTTTTCTTTTCTTTCATTTTAAACCATCACCCCATTTCATCCTGTAAGTCCGGGCGCACTATTATTGTCAGTTCAGCAGGACTTTCATGTTCTGATTCCGACGCGGTCATCGCGGACTTATTGTTGCCGTAAGCCTTCAATTGAGGTTACAGATATCCCGGACAGTCAGGACTTTTACTAATTATAATTATTAAAAACTTTTTTAATTAAAAAAAGCAAGGTAATTCAACGATTGTCTGATATGTACCCTGCGTTATTCGGATTTTGTCCGTGCGAGAACGGCCCCATAGACCTCTTTTACGCCTGCACGGAGGAGAACCCTTGCACATTCATTAATAGTGGCCCCGGTTGTCATTACATCATCAACAATAAAAACACGGCCGGGCAGAAGTTTTTTGCCGGGTCGGTTAACCGAGAAGGCACCTTTTGGATTTTTGAGACGTTTTGCCCTTGACAGGAGGCTCTGAGGCGGTATGTCTCCGGGCTTAACGAGGATGTTTGGTTCCAGGGGAAGCGAGAATTCCCTGGAGAGGAGATGGCACAGGAGATGGCTTTGATTAAAACCCCGCAGAATCAGCCTTTCCTTACTCAGGGGGACAGGCAGGAATACATCCACAGGCGGCAACGGAAGAGAGCAGAGGAGTCTACCCAACGGGATGGAGAGTCTTCGAACCTTTTCAAACTTCAGGAGATTGATTGCTGTCTTCAGTACTCCCTCATAATCCCCAAAGACATATATTTTTTTGTAGTGAGGGCTTTCTTTTATACAGGTTATACATTTAAAGTCATAATCCGGGGGGAGTGCAATTCCACAGGTGCGGCATCTTTTTATGTCGGGGTTATGAGTTAATGATTGCCAGCAGTCAGTGCAAAAGGGAGCGTATTTCAGGTTGTCGGTGAGACCGTTACAGGAAGGACATCTTGAGGGGAAGATCAGGTTAAAGAGCTTCCACATTTTCCGCATCTCGGTTTCATGGAAAGTGCTTCAACCTTGACCCTGTTCTTTATCCCGCAGGCAGGGCAGGTCCTGATGACAACTTCTTCTTCCGAACCCTCTTCTGCCGGGACCGTGGTTTTAATTCCCGTTATATCAGCTGGTTTTGAAGTATTGTCAGTTATGCCGATGAGCTCTTCCCTGACAAACTTTACATAAGTGTTGTCACTTTCATGAATCTCTATCCCCATACCGTTTTTAACCAGAGGTAAATGGGTCTTTACAGTCCGCCTCACCACCCCCTTCAAATGTGCAGTAGAGCCATCAGGAAGCATAAGTTGTATATTAACCGTAGTTCCGGGGACAAACCCATGCTGGGTCCTGATAAACAGTCCCTGCTCTGATAGGTCGGAGGATATACCTCTGAAGGTCATGTCTCCGGAACTGAACTCGGTCTCAATACGTTTTGTATACCGTTTATGTCTCCGTTTCGACATTATTTGAAGTGTTCTTTAAGCTTTATAATGTCCTCTCTCTTCTGACCTGTAGAGATTATATCAATGTTTATGCCAAGGGTTTCCTCAATCATCTTTATATAATCCCGGGCATTTTTCGGTAATTTGGAAAACTCTGTAACACCGAGTGTCGATTCATGCCATCCCTTAAATTCCCTGTAGATGGGTTCGCACTCCTCAAGCACCGGTAGTTCGCCGGGAAACTCTTCAAGGGTTTTCCCCTTGTAGCGATAACCAAAACACACCTTGATCGTATCAAAGCCGTCGAGAATATCGAGTTTTGTAAGCACAAGCCCTGCAAGTCCGTTAACCCTTACCGCATGTCTCAGCACCACCATGTCCAGCCATCCACACCTTCTTGGCCTTCCGGTGGTAGCCCCGAACTCACCTCCCTGTTCCCTTATCTTTTCACCAAGGGCATCATGGATTTCTGTGGTGAAAGGTCCTCCCCCCACCCTTGTTGTATAGGCCTTTGCCACGCCGAGCACGGCATCTATACGTGTTGGACCAACACCCAGTCCTGTGCACGCGCCTCCTGCAGTAGCCGAGGATGAGGTCACATATGGATATGTGCCGTGATCTATATCAAGCAGTGTCCCCTGCGCCCCTTCAAAGAGGACATTTCCCCCTTCATCAAGCGCCCTGTTGACAAGGATATCCGTATCATCAATGTAGTCTTTGAGTTTTTCGGCATAGCCCATGTACTCAGAATAGATATCTTCAACATCAAAGGTCTCTGTCCCGTAAAGATTTTTGAGGATATAGTTGAGGTCATTGAGATTGGCCTGCAGCTTGTCTCTGAAGACATCCGGATAATAGAGGTCTGCAACCCTTATGCCGGTTCTTGCCATCTTGTCCATGTAGGCAGGGCCTATGCCCCTGCCTGTAGTGCCTATTTTCCTGTTGCCCTTGAGTGCCTCTTTCTCTCTCTCTATGGCGATATGGTAAGGCATTATAAGGTGTGCACTCCTGCTTATCCTGAGGCTGCCGTTCAACTTTACGCCCCGCTTCTCCAGCCCTTCCATCTCCTCTATCAGTGCCTCGGGGTTTATAACCACTCCGTTTCCTATCAGGCATAGCTTTCCGCTGTGCAGGATCCCCGACGGTATAAGATGGAGAACGAATTTCTCATCATTAATAACCACTGTATGCCCGGCATTATGACCACCCTGAAACCGTGCAACCACATCGGCCTTATCCGTTAATGAATCAACGATCTTTCCTTTTCCTTCGTCACCCCACTGGGCTCCGAGGATAACAACTGCTCTGGACATGTAAAAAACCTCCTGAAACTGAATTATGTAAAAGTGTTACGCTATTTGATGTACCGTCATTTGCTGAATTTTCTCATAATTGTTCTCACCTCATCAAGCAGGCCTGAATCCTCACTATCCTTTCCCGTGCATGTTAATGATAACAGTTTTTCCCCTTTCTCTGCTCCTTCAATCTTTATTACATACTTGATTTCATTGAGTTTTGCGTACTCAAGGGAGCTTTCAAAGGGTCTTTTTATAATATCCCTGATCGCATCAAAACCCTTTTTCCGCAACTCCTTTGTAACCCTCAGTGCCAGGGTCTTGCCGGTGGTAAGATCAACGACAAGTATCGAAGTCCTCTGAGTTGCCACCTTTTTTAAGCCACCAAGTATGCTCCCCAGATCAATGGAAAACCCTGTAGCAGGAGAGTCGTTACCAAAGGAGCCGACGAGGGAGTCATATCTCCCGCCACACCCGATCAAAAGGCCTTTTTCCGGAATAAACGCCTCAAAAAAAACCCCTGTGTGATAATCAAACCCCCTGGCCTCCGAGAGGTCGAATATGACCTTCCTGTGAACACCGTGGGTCTTCATAAATCCGTATACCTTCTGAAGATTTTTCAGGGCAGCTTCTGAAACAGGATTGCTGACAAGGGCTTCCGCCTTCCCGAGAATGCCTTCATCTCCGTATAGATACATTATTTCTTCATACAGTCTTAATTCCTTTTCCGTAAGTATCCCGGCCTTGTGGAGACCATGAAGCCCGGAGGTATCTTTACGGACAAAGATGGATTTCAGTGTCTCTATATGGGGAATGAGTCTTTCCTGCTCCCAAAAACCCCTCAAAAAATCTCTCTGCCCCAGGGATATCCTGTAATCCTTCAGTTGAGCCGACCTGAGTACATCTGTAAAAAGGGAGATTATCTCGGCATCCCCCTCCGGCTCCCTTATGCCTATAAGCTCTGCACCTAACTGAAAACTCTCTCTCTGCCTGCCACCATGCACTTTTTCATACCTGAAGACATTCAGACAATAAGAGAGGCGCAAAGGGCGCATATCACGAAGCGCCGTACCGGCAATCCTTGCAATCTGAGGTGTAACATCGGGCCGCAGGATCATGACCCTGCCACTCTGACGGTCGGTCAGTTTGTAGCCGCTCTCTATAAGGTCCTCCCCGGCGCCACGGGATATTACATCAAGATACTCAAATATTGGTGTTATTACCTCCCTGTAGCCCCACTTTCTCATGGTATCAAGGCACCGGGACTCAAGTACCCGTTTTTTTTCAGCATAACCGGGCAGAAGGTTTATACATCCTCTGGGGCTCAGGGGGCGGTCTGAAAGCGGGGCAGTCATTATTACAATCTGATGAGCCTGACAGATATGATGTTTGGGAGTTCTCTTATCTCATCAAGCAGACCGGCACTCACTTCAGCGTCCACGCTTACAACGGAGATGGCCATCCCGGCAGCAGATTCACGTCCAAAATGCATTCTGGCAATATTTATGTTGTTTTTACCAAGCAGTGCCCCGATATTGCCGATTACTCCCGGACGGTCCTTGTTGTGAATATAGAGCATGATACCCTCGGGGATAATCTCTACAGGAAAACTGTCGACACGTATGATCCGGGGGTCTTTCTTCCCGTACAGGGTGCCATAGACTGAATTCTCTTTCCCGTTGGCCTTTACCTTGACAACGAGCATATTATGAAAATTACCGGACTCCGGGCTCCTCATCTCCTTTACCTCTATCCCGCGCTCCCTGGCTATCAGCGGGGCATTAACAAAATTCACGGTCTCCGTCAGTATGGGAGTAAGCAACCCTTTAAGTGCAGCAATGGTGACGGGTTTGGTATCGATCTCACCTGCCTCTCCCCTGAACTCCACTGTTACCTCTGTTATTCCTCCCTCGTATACCTGTGCCGCAAAGCTGCCGAGTGACTCTGCCAATGTGATATAAGGCCTGAGCCTTGGCAACTGTTCAGCAGGGATGGAGGGAAAGTTTACTGCATTACGTATGGTACCGTTCAGCAGATAATCGACCACCTGTTCTGCTATGGCAATGGCCACGTTTTCCTGGGCCTCCCTCGTGGATGCTGCGAGATGGGGGGTGCAAATAACACGGTCGAGTTTTATCAGGCTGAGGTCCTCAGGCGGTTCCTTTTCAAAGACATCCAGGGCAGCGCCTCCCACCTTTCCTGACTGAATTGCATCACCGAGGTCCTTTTCGTTTACAATCCCGCCCCTTGCACAGTTAATGATATACACACCGTTCTTCATCGTCTCTATGGTCTCACGGTTAACAAGGTTTCTGGTCTCATCTGTAAGTGGTGTATGGATCGTTATGAAATCAGAGCGTTTAAAAAGTTCGCTTATGCTCGCCTTTTCCACCCCGAGCTCCCCTGCCTTTTCATCACTCAGGAAGGGGTCATAACCAATCACATTCATCTCAAATGCATGGGCACGCCTGGCTACCTGAGAACCTATATTCCCGAGTCCGAGAATTCCGAGGGTCTTGTTAAAGAGCTCAACCCCCATGAACTTCTTCTTCTCCCACTTTCCCTCCTTCATCGAAAATGTGGCTTGCGGGATATTCCTTGCAAGGGCAAACATCAGTGCAATCGCATGTTCTGCTGTTGTAATGGTATTTCCGCCGGGGGTATTCATCACCACAATGCCCCTTTTTGTTGCGGTATCTTTATCAACATTATCAAGACCCGAGCCGGCCCTGCCGATTACCTTCAGGGTGGTGGCTGCTTCAATAATCTCCGAGGTCACCGTTGTGGCGCTCCTTATGACCAGGCCGTGATATTTTGCAATACAGGCCTTCAGTTCCTCAGGGGTCATTCCGGTCCTGACATCCACGTGAATGCCCGCCTTTTTCATCAGTTCGACACCCTTTGGAGAGATATTGTCACTCACAAGAACCTTCATTACCTTTGTTCCTCCTGTTTTTAACTTAAATATCATTAATTTTTTTATTTAATATCATTAATTATCCGGAATTATCAAGGAAGCTTGCCCGATACCCCAAAGTCAAGCAAACCTCCTGCGCCCATTCAGCCGGTGAGGAAGGCAAGCCCAAACCTTTGATGCCGGTCTCTCGTACGTCAGGCGTATCTCTTCTCGAAGTCGGCCATGAATTCGATTAACGCATCTACACCCTCTTCGGGCATAGCGTTATATATGCTTGCGCGCATTCCCCCGACGGACCGGTGTCCTTTAAGGTTTACCAGCCCGGCATCCCTTGCCAACTCAAGAAATTTGCCGTCAAGGTCCGGTCTGGCCAGTATAAAGGGTATATTCATCCATGAACGGCAGTCCGGAGCAACCGGGTTGCTATAGAACCCGGAGTTGTCGATGAAGGCATAGAGTTTGTCGGACTTGCGCTTGTTGATCCCGGCTATTGCATTGATTCCGCCTTTCCCCCTGATCCATTCGAATACCAGACCGGCGATATACCAGCTGTATGTGGGGGGGGTGTTATACATGGAACCTGCCTTTGCATGTATTTCGTAGTTGAACATTGAAGGTGTGCCGGAAACAGGTTCCCCTATCAGATCATCACGTACTATTACAATGGTCAGACCGGCAGGACCTATATTCTTCTGCGCCCCTGCATAGATCACTCCAAACCTGGAGACATCAACCGGTCGTGAGAGGATGGTGGAAGACATGTCGGCAACAAGCGGAACATTGCCGGTATCCGGTATCTCGTGAAACTCAACTCCGCCGATCGTCTCGTTAGGTGTATAGTGGACATAGGCAGCGTCAGGGTTGAGAGACCATTGCTGCCGTGGCGGTATCGTGGTGAAATTGCTTGCCTCAGCCGTTGCGGCAATGTTTACATTACAGAAACGCCCGGCCTCGGCAATAGCCTTTTTGGACCAGGAGCCCGTGTTGATATAGTCTGCGGTATCCCTGCCCCTCAGCAGGTTCATGGGAACCATGGCAAACTGACTGGATGCCCCGCCCTGAAGAAAAAGGCTCTTGTAGTTGTCGGGAATAGTCAGTATCTCTTTCAGGTCGGCCTCGGCCTTCTCAGCGATGGAGGTAAATTCCTTGCCGCGGTGACTCATCTCCATTACCGACATGCCGGTGCCGTGCCAGTCCGCCATCTCGGCTGAAGCCTGTTCCAGAACCTCTGCAGGCAGCATGGCCGGCCCTGCACTGAAGTTAAATACTCGTGACATACAGCACTCCTTTTTCCCTGTGTCTGCTGATATAACATCAGGATATTTTATTTTAAATTTTGCATTTATCCCGGACTGACTATTATAATAAAAGTAATGAAAAAGAAGATACTTTTTGGGTTATTAACATTGCTTATAGGATTCCTTATCGGCGGGCTTACCTATTATGAAATATACGAGCGTGTAAGAATCCCGCAGAGAAGCGTTTATACGCCCCCGCTACTTTCACAGAAGGTGGTGGATACAAGCAGGGCCTTTGCAGAGATTGTCGAGGCAGTTTCTCCGTCAGTTGTAAACATCTCCACTAAAAAGACCGTCAGGAGAGAAAGGTCGTCCCTTGACCCCTTCTTTGATTTCATCAATCCCTTCCAGGAGCTTCCAAGGAAGTGGAAGGAGCAGAGCCTTGGCTCAGGCGTCATTGTTTCAGATGATGGGTATATCATTACAAACAATCACGTAGTAGAACAGGCCGATGAGATAAAGGTGACCCTTTATGACAGGAGGACCCTTACGGGCAAGGTGGTCGGGGCTGACCCCAAGACGGACATTGCACTTGTAAAGATAAACGTGAAAGGTCTTCCCACTATTCCATGGGGCAACTCCGAGAAGCTGAAAGTAGGGGAGTTTGTCCTTGCAATCGGCAACCCTTTCGGTCTCAGTCATACCGTAACAATGGGAATCGTCAGTGCCGTCGGGAGGGCCAATGTGGGGATAGCTGATTATGAGGACTTCATCCAGACGGATGCAGCTATCAATCCGGGTAATTCGGGTGGTCCACTCGTCAACATCCATGGTGAACTCGTGGGTATCAATACCGCCATATTCTCGCGAAGCGGCGGATACCAGGGGATAGGGTTTGCAGTCCCGAGCAATATGGTCAGGCGTGTTATGGAGCAGCTCCGGAAGCAAGGCAAGGTTATCAGGGGGTGGCTTGGGGTTACCATCCAGGACATGACCCCGGAGCTGGCCGGGAAATTCGGACTCAAGACTGTGGCCGGAGCCCTTGTAAGCGATGTCTTCAAGGACAGTCCTGCACAAAAGGCGGGAATA
This sequence comes from bacterium, assembly GCA_036244995.1. Taxonomy (GTDB): domain Bacteria; phylum Nitrospirota; class Thermodesulfovibrionia; order Thermodesulfovibrionales; family JdFR-85; genus BMS3Bbin07. The sequence goes on from BTTF01000035.1 coordinate 12,583, forward strand.
AAAAGGGGGGATGTAATCATTGAGTATGATGGAAAGGCCATAACGAGCGTTTCATCCCTCAGAAACATGGTTGCCCGGAGCAAGGTCGGCTCAGAGGTGGAGATCACGGTTGTACGTAACAGCACGCGGAATAAATTCAGGGTTGTAGTTAATGAGCTTCCAAAGGAGTTTTCCGAAGTTTCCTCTACACCGCCGGAGGAGAAGCCTGATGAAGTGAAGGCCCTGGCAGGGATAACTGTAACAGAGTTGACCGGAGCTATTGCCAAACAGCTTGGAATTGACCAGTCAGAGAAAGGGGTTGTAGTTCTTAATGTCGACTCTGACAGTGCAGCGCAGGAGGCAGGGATCAAGAAGGGCGATGTGATACAGGAGATAGACAGAAAAAGGATTTACAGCATTGATGACTGGAAGAAGATCGTCTCCGGGATAAAACCCGACGAGATGGTTGTGATCTTCTTAAACAGGGGGGGCAGGAAGTTCTATGTGGCTCTGAAGCCATAACACTCATTGGTCGGTAGTTAAAATCGTTGGTCTTTGGTTCCTGGGAAAAAGACCAGCCAGGGAGAGGAGGTGAGACGATGCTGATACTTATGAAGCTTTTGATACTTGCAGCCTTTATATCCGGGGGTTTCTACATGGGCAGCAGGTACGGTTATGAGCTCTGGGGGGTAGTGTCAGGCATGATTTTAGGGATTATAACCCTTTTATCAGACAGCATTCTTCAAAAAGTTAAACCGGGCAGATTTGTCGGGGCCTTTATCGGTCTTCTTTTTGGTCTGCTCTTTTCAAAGCTTGTTTTAATTCCCTTGTCGCCGGTACTTGGTGACAAGATTAACAGCCTTTCTTTTGCCTTAAATGCCATTTTAGGATACGGTGGTCTGCTTGTAGGTGCAAACAGGGGGAAAACCCTTACAATCTCCGGCGTCCTCAGGCTCTTTAAAGGACAGGCCATTGAGAGCAATCTGAAGCTTCTTGATACCAGTGTTATTATTGACGGCAGGATAGCGGATATTTGCGAGACGGGATTTATTGAAGGAACCTTTATTATACCCCAGTTTATTCTCCAGGAACTCCAGCACATTGCGGATTCTTCCGATTCTCATAAAAGGGCCCGGGGCAGAAGGGGCCTTGACATACTGCACAGGATTCAGAAAATGTCCAATATCTCGGTTAAGATAGTAGAGGAGGATTTCCCTAATATCAAGGAAGTGGACGCAAAGCTGGTAGCCCTTGCCAGGATGCTTGATGCAAAGGTCATGACAAACGACTTTAACCTCAACAAGGTTGCAGAACTCCAGGGGGTATCTGTTCTGAATATCAACGAGCTTGCCAATACCCTGAAACCCGTTGTCCTTCCGGGAGAGACCATGAATGTCTTTGTCCTCAAGGAGGGAAAGGAGTATAACCAGGGAGTTGCCTATCTTGATGACGGGACAATGGTTGTTGTAGAGAACGGCAGGAGGTTTATAGGAAAGAAGATTGACGTTGCAGTGACGAGCGTGTTGCAGACCACCGCCGGCAGGATGATCTTTTCGAAGCCGAAGGATGAGCATGAAAGGGAAGAGTTGAAATTGCAAAGGGGATGATGAAGCCCGTTATTGCCATAGTCCCGTCTGCAGGTTCAGGCAGGAGGTTTGGGGAGGGTAAGACCCTCCTGGATCTGAAGGGGATGCCTGTAATCGCCCGGACACTCAGTGCACTGCAGGCCGTTGAGGAGATAGTTGAGATCATACCTGTAATGCGCAATGATGAGATGGAAAAGACGCTTGAGATTGTGGAGCAATACGGTTTTACAAAGGTCAGGAAGATTGCTCCGGGGGGTAAGGAGAGGCAGGAGTCCGTGTTTCATGGTCTTGGCCTGATTGAGCGGAAAGGCTGTATCGTATTGGTGCATGACGGTGTAAGGCCCCTTGTAACTCCCGGGATAATACGTAAGGCTATTGCAGCCCTTGAGGACCTTGACGGAGTTGTTACTGCTGTTGCCGTAAAGGATACAATCAAGGAGGTCAGGAAAGGTATGGTCAAAAAGACCCTTGCAAGGGAGACGCTTTTTGCTGTTCAGACCCCGCAGGTATTTCCTTATAATGTCCTGATGGAGGCATATACAAATGCCCTGAGCTCCGGGATGCATTTTACTGATGATGCTGCCATGGTCGAACACTGCGGTGGCAGGGTGAAGGTGATAGAGGGTGAATACACCAATATAAAGATTACAACCCGGGAAGACCTTGCCGTGGCAGAGGCCTTTCTGAAGAACCGGTCCTGACCCGGTATGCGTATTGGTACCGGATATGATTCCCACAGGCTTGTTTCCAACAGGAGGCTTGTGATTGGCGGGGTCAGTATCCCCTTTGAAAAGGGTTTTATAGCGCATTCGGATGGAGACGTACTCGTCCACGCCATAATTGACTCACTTATAGGGGCAATTGGGTTGGGTGATATAGGAAAGCACTTTCCTGACTCAGATCCCAGGTGGAAGGATGCATCAAGCATTGAGATGCTGAAGCATACAGTCGAGATTGTCAGGATGAACGGTTTTGAGGTAGCCTGGATTGATTCAACTGTTATTACGGAAAAACCCCGTCTCGCCCCTTTTATCCCTCAGATGATCCGCTTTATAGAGGGGGCGGGTGTGCCTGACGGGTGTGTGAATATCAAGGCTAAAACAAATGAAGGTATGGGGTTTGTCGGTCGCGGTGAGGGCGTTGCAGCAATGGCTTCAGCCCTGTTGAGAAAATTGACGGAGGAACCGTTATGAGGGACATTATACTCTATTGTACCGAAGAGGGGCTCTGGGCTGCCGAGACAATGAAGCTTCCCGGTTACACGGCCTATGGCAGAAGTGAAGAGGAGGCAATGAGGAGAATAACGGATGCCATCACCATATATTTTCCCTGCGGGGACTGCAAAGAGACGGAAGGCGGTTATTAATGGAAATCGATACAGCAGTATTCATGGATAAACTCTTCAAAATTTACGGAGAGATTGACAGGGTCTGCAAGGACTCAGCTGATTATTACGGGTTCAGCTGTGATGGTTGTGATGACAACTGCTGCCGGACGGTCTTTAATCACTACACAGTAGTTGAATCTTTTGGTCTCCTTGAGGGGTTTGATAAACTGCCCACTGCGGTTAAGGACGAAACCATGAGAAGGGGACGGGATTATCTGAAGGACCTGGACAAACACAGGGGCAAAGAGGAAGGGCTGGAGATGATGTGTCCCCTTAACTACAACGGACTATGCAGGATTTACGAATACAGGCCTCTTATCTGCAGGATTCACGGTTTTCCCGGAGGACTCGACCATCCGGTTAAAGGTAACCGGAGTTTTACCGGTTGCGCGATATTTAATAAAACCTTTCAGCAAAAATGGACACATCTTGTTGACCGTACCCCGTTTTATACCCGGATAGCCAACCTTGAGGGTCAGATAAGACACGAGATGGGCTACAGGGTGAGGTTCCGAAAGACTATTGCAGAGATGCTGATTGAGAGGAATCTCTATGACGGGATGGTCCCGGGTGTAAAGGACAAGTAATGGAAAAAAAGAAGAGGATACGGAAAAGATACTTCAATTATTGTATTTCATGAAAAAGTGAATGCCTTGTTTAAGGAGCAGAATAATTAGCGTTATGAAAAGAGGGAAATAAAAAAGTTGCACTTTATTCATTTTTCAGTATGTAAGCGGAGGGAAAGTTTATGGCACGGATAATGGATGGGCGGGGTCTTTCCGATGGTATAAGGGAGAAAGTTAAAGAGGATGTCGGGAAGCTTCAACAGTACGGTATAGCCGTTGGTCTGGGATTGCTGATGGTAGGCGAACATCCCGCTTCAGGACAATATTTTTTTGCTATCAAAAAGGCATGCAGCAAGGTTGGCGTTGATACATATCAATTTAAACTCCCTGAAACTGCATCCATGAATGAGATAGTCAATGTAGTTCATTCAATAAACAGCGATGAAAGGATCAATGGCCTTCTGGTCCTCTTTCCCCTTCCACAGAGGATTAATGCCAGGAGGATTGTAAACGAGATAGTCCCTGAAAAGGATATTGATGGTCTTGGCTCCCTCTCGGTGGGACGGCTGGCCGCAGATGAATCCACCCTTCAGATATTCAAGGAGGGATATTATGAAAGGCTTTACGAATGCAGGTTTACGCCCACGGTCTCAAGTTTTCTACCCTGCACCCCCTTTGGTGTCATCAGGCTTCTGGAGCATTACGGCACAGGTATAAAGGGGAAACATGCAGTTGTTGTAGGGAAAAGCCTTGCAGTAGGCAGGCCCCTTTCACTTATGCTGCTTGCAAAGGAGGCCACCGTTACGGTATGTCACAGTGAAACTCATGACCTGGGTGCCTTTACCCGTCAGGCGGATCTCCTATGTACGGCAACAGGGGTGCGGGGGTTGATAAAGGAAGATATGGTCAAGGAGGGGGTTGTTGTTGTGGATATAGGGATTAATGTCCTCGATGACGGAAGTATTGTTGGAGATGTTGATTTTGAACCCGTTGAGAAAAAAGCATCTCTTATCACCCCCGTCCCCGGTGGCGTTGGTCCTGTAACCATAGCAATGCTCCTGGAAAAGACTGTACGCTCAGCACAGAGAAGCGAATTCCTGAAGAGCCCTCTGATGCTGGGATGAGGCAGAGGTAAGGACAACCCCTTGTTTTTAATGTTTATTTGACAAAAGCACCGGATTAATTTTATTATTACGGACGGCAAAATCCGCCTATTGTCACAGAGGGGGCAAACCCTTCTGTGTTATCCAAAGATCAGGGACCTGTTTTTCCCTCAGAGGAGCTTTTAAAATGTGCCGTCTGTCAGCAATAACATCATCGGAATATATATCTCCCATGGAGAACATCCTTGCCCTTGAGACCATGAAAGAGGGACATGATGGCTCCGGAATGGGGCTTCTCCTGAAGAACCTCGGCGGTGAGTTTGAGGAGTTGAAGGATTATCCCATTCTCTCGGGTATCTGTTCAAAGGACGGTCTGCATGTCCTTGACAGTTACATGGATAACCTCGGCTTTCAACTCAAATACACCTGGACCCCAAAGATTAAACCCGTCAAAGGTGTTGAAAGGCGTGACTATTATTTTGCAAGGGCCTATGAGTATCCTGATGCGTTCATGGAGAAGGGCACTGAAGAGAGAGAGGCCCTCCTTATGAGTACGAGGATTGCCCTGAGGAAGATGGGCGAGGGCGATGAGTCGATTATTGTCTTCTCCTTTTATCCGGACATTATTGCCCTGAAGGAGGTGGGAGATCCGCTTCAGCTTGGAGAGTTTTTCGGTCTTGATACCTCCACGCTCAAGGCAAGGATAATCCTTGCACAGGGCAGGCAGAATACGAATTATGCCATTAATCTCTACGCATGTCACCCATTCTTTATTCAGGGTTACGGGTCAATGACAAACGGTGAAAATACGGCCTTTATTCCGATAAGGGAGTTTTTGATGAGCAGGGGCTGTTCCGGCTATATGGGTTACAACAGCGACAGCGAGGTCTTTACCCATATCCTTCATTACACATGCAGGCGTCTTGGTTATCCCCTGACATACTATAAAGATATTATCACTCCGCTTAAGACATCGGAGATAGAAATGAGGCCGGACAGTGAGGCGGCGGAGTTTCTAAAAATATCCTTGAGGCCTCTCTGCATTGACGGCCCTAACTGCGTGATAGGATTTATGCCTGACGGTACGTGTTTCATGGTACAGGATTCAAAAAAGCTCAGGCCCGGGGTTGTCGGGGGAGCGAAGGGCAAATTTGCGCTTATGTCTGAGGAGTGCGGTCTTGACAAGGCAATATCTGATAGGGAGCGCTCTGATGATATATTCCCGATGAAGTACGATATGGTTGTTGTCTCACCCGGCGCCGAGGAGGTAAGAGTATGGAACCAGCTTCAAGGTTGGACCACAACAATGAGTTAACAATAAAGGACTTTCCCTATATAATCAGGTGGCGTGACGACAGGTGCAAACGCTGTGGAAGGTGTACTGCCGTCTGTCCCATGCTCTCAATAGAGCCGGCAGTGGTTGTGCAGAGGGCTGTTCGCTCAGAAGGGCTTGTGCCTGAGCCGAAGGTTGTAAGGAGCACGGTCTCTGTTGTAAGGCAGACGAGTGATATCGACCGTTACTGCACGGGTTGCAGCACCTGCATCCTTGTATGTCCAAATGATGCCATAGAGCCGGAATACAATCCCCGGCACAAGTTCATATTCCACAAAAACAGGGGCGGTCATCCGTACAGGAGGGGTGGAAGGAGAAACGATCCCCGGCCCGGCACACTGGACAGGCTGAAGTTCACAAGAATCTCCATGCTTACAGACCCTGCCCTTGACGCAGGCAGGCATGAGTTCAGGATAAGGACGTACCTTGGAAGAATCCTGCCCCCGGATGAGTTACCACTGAAGGTGGTTAACGGCATGCTTGATGTGGACAAGACCCTCGTGGATTTCATTCCCCCGGTCAGGGAGATATATCCGGTAATGATAGGCAGCATGTCTATCGGTGCCCTTTCGCCCACCATGTGGGAGGGGCTTGCAATGGGTATCACCTATCTCAACGAAGTTGAGGGTATGCCTGTAGTGATGTGCTCGGGTGAGGGTGGAATGCCTGCAAGGCTTCTGAAGTCAAGGTTTATGAAGTACTTTATCCTGCAGATAGCATCAGGGTATTTTGGATGGGATGAGATTGTAAGGGCAATTCCGCATATGGTGGAAGACCCATGCGCTATTGAGATAAAGTACGGTCAGGGCGCAAAACCCGGAGACGGTGGTCTGTTGATGGCCCACAAGGTGCTTAAACTTATCTCCGAGATAAGGGGAGTTCCCATGGGTGTTGATCTTCCGTCACCACCTACGCACCAGACAATGTACTCGATTGAGGAATCAGTTGCAAAGATGATACAGTCCATGTCCATGGCATGGGGCTTCAGGGTTCCGGTCTATCCAAAGATATCCGGCTCAAGGACTGCAAGGGCGGTCCTGAACAACCTGGTGAGAAACCCCTTTGCATCAGCCCTCTCCATTGACGGTGAAGATGGTGGCACGGGGGCGGCTTACAATGTCTCGATGGACAAGATGGGGCATCCGATTGCGTCAAATCTCAGGGAGTGTTACCTCGACCTGGTAAAACAGGGCAAGCAGAACGAACTGCCTCTTATAGCATCAGGCGGTGTGGGAAAGAAGGGTAATCTTGCTGCAAACGCAGCAGCCCTCTTTATGCTCGGCGCCTCGGCTGTCTCGATAGGGAAATATATAATGCAGGCCGCCGCTGGCTGTCTGGGTGATGAATACAACCGTTGCAATGTCTGTAACATCGGAAGGTGTCCAAGGGGTATCACAACACAGGATCCGAGGCTTTACAGGAGACTCGACCCCGACAAAGTAGCTGAAAGGGTGGTTGAGGTCTTTAAGGCTCTGGATGTGGAGTTGAAGAAGATTTTTGCCCCGATGGGAAGGAGCACGGAGCTGCCCATCGGCATGTCCGACGGTATAAGTGCAGATGATCCGGCTGTTGCCGAGCGTCTGGAGATAAGTTATGCGTGTTGAGAAAAGATGTTGCGAGTTGCGGGTTAAGGATAAAAGACTGTTGCGGGTTGAGAAAGAAAAGACGTTGCGAGTTGCGGGTTA
>BTTF01000036.1:0-20001 GCA_036244995.1 bacterium
GCCTCCTCGAAAAGCTCCCTGTTGTAAAACCACGTCCTGATGTCAAGGACCCAGGGGATTGCATAGTAGCCGTCCTCGCCCAATATCCTTGAGCCTTGAAGTGCAGAGTTTATGTATTCTCTCTCAACCGGTCTTACAACGTCGGATATGTCTTCCAGCACTCCCCTCTGTGCAAGAGCTGCAGTCCAGGTAGAGCCTATCTGTACAACGTCAACCCCCTCCTTCACGGCATTATCAAGTATCCTGCTGAGGGGATCTTTGTGCCAGCCGATAAACAGCACCCTGATTACCAGGCCCCCGCCCCCGGGATCAAGCCCCCTCTCCCTCAGGAATCCCTGTCTGAACTCCTCGATACTTTGCAGAATCCCCCTGTTCTCCATCAGAACAAGCATAGACCTCTCTTGATCCTGTTCTATATCTATGCTTGCATACGGATACCTTGCAGCAAAATCCGCAAAATCTTCCGCTGAATAGGCCCTCTCGGGCAGACATTCACCCGCCATAAGCCAGATGGTTATTTCAGCACTAAGGGCAATGGAAGGGGTCAACAGCAACAAAAAAACAGATAAAGCTGTAAGAATCCGCATGAATCTCATGCCTCTTTCCTGCCCCCCTGAAGTATCTCCCCAAGTAGAGTCTGTATATAAACTACAGTTATTTGTCATTCCCGCAAGTGAAGCGAGTCGGGAATCCTTCTTGAAAAACGATTCCCCGAACGCTTTCGGGAAATGACAGAAAAACGGCACCTATTCGACTTTATACACAGACTCTAAGTAGAAATCCGCCATCACTTTACATGAAAGCCTTTTATGGTCTCATCCCCGCGATTTCCGGTGATATTCAGCTCTACCCTACATATTACTACAAGGTGGATACCTTATGTTTCTGTTTTTTTATTCCTTGCGCTGAATTTCCTGCTGGAATCCCTGCTAAGGTAAGCTATATTCAGAAAAACCCCTCCGTTACATCTACGGTATAGGTCTCACCGTCCGCTACAGAAAAGTTTCTTGTTTTAGTTGTACCGAAGTTCGAGCTGCACGCTGAATTATCAGAGATGTAACACTGCGTCAATTCCACGGTATGAGTGCCTGCAGATACACCGAATATGGTGCACTCACCAGGTTTCATGTCCGCACCAAAGGCATAGTCCCACATGACCCATGACAATCCCGTATCCAGATGATTGATAATCTTCAGGAAAGCAGGCCCCTTCGCGTTCGCCACCACATCGCAACTACTCTCTCCGTCATCACTGCTGCTTCCGCAGGCAGTTATGAGTCCTGCAAGAAGGATTATCAAAAATACCGACGTCAAGGACTTGATTACAATCCTCATAAATTCCTCCTCTTTTTGTGCTCTCCACGGCAGCCAGGTTCTTCACCTGACCATCCTACAAACCATAACATCCCTACTCGTTACATAGTTGTATTGACCATCAACAGCAGTATGAACACAGACGAAACCCGACTTTTCCCTGCGGTTAGGAGATAGCCGGCCATGATGGCCGGCTATCTGTCAGTAATTGTAACCTTTGGGTTTACTTCCTTAATGTCTTTTTAAGGCGTATAAAAAGTTATCGACACGTCATCAAAAAACCAGCCAGGTCCTACATAGGTTCTGTAATAGGGGGATCCACTGGTACCCTGGGTAAGAGCGAAGCCGATGCGGACCTTTTTTCCGGCATAGGCCGACAGGTCAACAAGTGGGTAAGACCAGACCCTGCCGGAATTACCGGTATAAGTAGCAAGTGTAGTCCAACCGCTCCAGACGCCCGGTTCCGTCTCCTCGGAAACCTTAACACTCAGGTTATCATAACTTCCGAGAGAGAACCAGTGCCAGAAACGCAAATGGATCTCCTCACCGGTTTCAATAGTTGGAAACATAATAGAGGGACTCCTAAAGGTGGTATTCACATTATCCGGATAATTTCCATCAAGCACAGTTGCAGCAAGGTTACTATCCGAATAGGCTTCGCCAGGTCCGGAAGTGGGCGACCCTGCCTGCCATATGCCATTGGAAGCCCACCAGCCATCAAGACATCCGGTGAAGTCGTCAAAGTAAGTATCTCCGGAGTCTAAAACAATGTTTTGGCCAACGGTTATTGATACATCATCCAAAAACCAGCCAGGCCCTACATAGGTTCTGTAATAGGGGGATCCACTGGTACCTTGGGTAAGAGCGAAACCGATGCGGACCTTTTTCCCGGCATAGGCCGACAGGTCAACAAGTGGGTAAGACCAGACCCCGCCGGAATTACCGGTATAAGTAGCAAGTTTAGTCCAACCGCTCCAGACGCCCGGTTCCGTCTCCTCGGAAACCTTAACACTCAGGTTATCATAACGTCCGAGAGAGAACCAGTGCCAGAAACGCAAAAGAATCTCCTCGCTGGTTGCAATGGCGGGAAGCTCTATGGAGGGGCTTACAAGAATGCTGTTTACATTATCCGGATAATCCCCGTCCAGTACCGTAGCAGCGAGTTTAATACCTGAATGGGCCTCACTTGATCCTGAAGTCGGCACTCCCACCTCCCATATACCATTCGATGCCCACCATAAGCCTATGCCATCCTCGAAATCATCGAAGAATACATAGGGGGTCTTTTTGATCGCGTCGCTCGCAACACCCGATACATTACCTGATTCATCCTTGAACCAGACGTAAACGTAGATACTGTCGCCCTCGCTGTAAGTACCTGTAAGGGCATAGGTGACGTCCACGTTGTAACTCTCAGTGGGTGTGACGGCGTTCCAGCCGCTCGCGCCAGGGGCCGGGACAGCAGGTATAACACCCGTACCATTGTCAGTAATGTAATAGGCGGCAACGCCTATGTCATCCGTGGCTGAAAGGCTAAGCATTACGGTGTCGGAATCGGTGGCTACTGCGCCGATGTCGATGAACTCGCAACCGCTTATCTTACTCACCGATGTTGTGTTAACCGGTGGCGCAATTACAGTGAAGCTCCAGGAATAATCAGCCCCAAGCGCATTGTGCGCCAGGTCAGTCACACCTGTGGTCACCGTTGCAGTATAGGCATGTCCGATGACGAGCTCGTCAACCGGGTCAAAAAGTGCGGTTTTTGATGCCTCGTCATACGTTACAGTCCCGGTAACAGCGGCAGAGGCAGTATCATCATGGAGCTTGAACGTAGAAGCCGTAATGGTGGAAGGAACCATCTTTTCCGAGAACGTGGCGATGACTGTCACATCAAGAGCAACGTCAACGGCACCGCTTGCAGGAAACGTGGAAACAACAACAGGCACCGTGCTGTCAGGCAGACAGGCCACTGCCACATCCGTAACATCTGCGCCTGAAACTGTACCCGTACCGTTAGTCATACTGCATGTCTGGCCGTCGGGATGGGTCAGCACAGTAACGTTGTAGGAGGCGCCGTCGGCAATGGCAGTTGCAAAGGTAAAGCCACCATCACCTGAGACATCAAGGTCGTCACTACCGTTGTTCTGCAGAGTCAGCGTGCCTGTAAGGCCGCTGACCGTGCCACCCACTCTGTAGGTATCTGCAGAGCAGAAAACAAGTATACCTGTCAAGTCCGCACCCGGAATAGTTCCGCTTCCGTTTATTACCGTGCAGGTCTGGTTGGAGGGCTGTGTTGCAACAGTAACACTGTAATCTTCACCACTGCCGAGCCTTGTTGCAAAGGCAAAGGAACCGTTCGCAGTTATATCAAGTTCTTCGCCGCCGTTGAGCTGCAGGGTCAGAGTACCTGAAAGACCGCTGACCGTACCGCCCACTGTATAGGTGAAAATTGCGCTGCCGTCACCACTGCCGTTACAGACATAGGCGGTGTCGTCCACTTCTGCCGGGTCCAGTATCCCGTCAAGGTCGTTGTCAAGTCCTGTATCGATCTTGATTCCGCCATTGGAACAGTTCGTCCCTGGAGGTTCACTACTTACGGAAACAAGGGAATTCAGGCCGTCTGCACTGTCCACTCCGTTGCATACATACGCAGTGTCGTCCACTTCTGCCGGGGCAAGTACGCCGTCCCGGTTATCGTCAAGCCCTGTATCGATCCTGATCCCGCCGTTGTCACAGTTCGCCCCCGAAGGTTCGCTGCTTACGGAAACGAGGGAGTTCAGACCGTTTGTACCATCACCGGTGCCTGTACCTGTTGTACAAAGGTAGGTTGTACTGTCCACTTCTGCCGGGGCAAGTACGCCGTCCCGGTTGTCGTCAAGCCCTGTATCAATCTTTATGCCGCCATTGGTACAGTTTGCCCCCGAAGGTTCGTCACCTACGGAAATGAGGGAGCTCAGGCTGCCTGTTCCGTCAAGTCCGTTACAGACAAACTCGGTATCGTCCACTTCTGCCGGAGCGAGTATCCCGTCACGGTCATCATCAAGCCCTGCCTCAATCTTTATGCCGCCATTAGTACAATTGTCCCCTTCCGGCTCCTGACTTACGGATATAAGAGTACTCAATCCATCCGAACCAGACTCTCCATCAGAGCCGTTTGTTCCGTCTGTGCCGTCACAGACATACCTTGTTTGATCAACCTCTTCGGGATCGAGAACAGCATTGTTGTTCTCATCAAGCCCGGCCTCGATCTTTACGCCTCCTTCGGTACAGTTGTCACCGGCAGGCTCATCACTTATGGATATCAGGGAGAGCAGACCATCTGCACCGTCTGCACCATTACAGACAATCTGGGTATTATCCACCTCTGAAGGATCGAGTTTCCCGTTGCCGTTTTCGTCTATTCCCGTATCAATCGCAATCCCTCCGTTTGGACACTCATCTCCAGGGGCAACCCCCGAGGTCTTTACCGCCACAGACCGGTCAGTGACGGATGTATCATTACCCCGCCGCCCGCATCCGGCAAACATGAAGACCAACAATACAACAATGGCATATAAAAAATTCCTTTTCATTCCAACCCCTCCTCTTCGTTTTTTTTGTGTGCTCCACGGGGTGTCAGGCTATCTCCCTGCATGCACAAATTGAGTCCGGACGCTCCGGCCCCAACGAACAGCACATGCAAACCTTTACACCTCCTCCCAAAGGAAGATATATCAAGTTCCGTACCAGACACGGAAAATCGCTAACACTCTATTTTTATAGGCTTTGTTCCTTTAAGTGCACCTGTACTCTCCGGTCTTTTTTCGGAAAAATCGAAAGACAGTTACAATAAAATGAAATAACGATGAGTGAAGGCAAGGAATGGTTGACTCATTTTTTACCGGTAATTCCGGGTCAAGAGACGTGACTGAGGAGATGAAGGGCTTTATGTTAATATATAGACCGGCTTGAACCGGATTGTCAGACCTGCCAGACCTTACATGATACATAAGAAGGGGGCTGTCACGAATAGAAGATGAGCCGTAGTTTTTTCCGGCAGATTCAATCGCAAACAGATATCCCGCAAGTATTGAAAAACCCGGGGGTATATTACATCAAGGCAGAGCCAGGCATGGATATGGATAATCAGGAGAGGCGTTAAGGCAATGAGATACATCACTCTGACCTCTGTGCTCACACTCATTACCGCAACAGCGTGGTTTCTGACCGGCAAGGCCGGTGCCGTTGCAAACCCTTCTTATATGTTAATAATAACCGGGCTTGTTGTGGGAATAATGATCATACTCGGTGGATGTGAGCTCTTTGCAAACGGCGTGGAGTGTTTTGGAGACAGGTTCGATATGTCCCATGCGACTGTGGGAGGCCTCCTTGCCGCAGTGGGAACCGCCCTGCCTGAAACCATAGTACCGATCCTTGCATTGATTTTTGGAAAAGGGGGCCACGGAGAGGGGATTGCCGTGGGGGCCATACTCGGCGCACCTTTCATGCTCAGCACCCTGGCAATGTTCCTGCTCGGTGTAACGGTGATAATTCACTGGATAAGCAAGAGACGCCCCAGGCCAAGCATGAAGGTCAACGTAAAGGCCCTCAAGTTTGAGCTGAAGTATTTTATCTCTGTTATGTTGGTAGTCCTCTTTGTGTCAATCGTAAAGAACGAGACTCTTAATCACGCCTCGGCTGCTGTCCTGCTGCTCGCCTATGCGGTCTTTTTCTATTACTCCCTGAAACACGAGGCCGAGAAAGGAGAAAAATACACCGACAACTTCCACCTCGGAATCTTTCTCGGCTGTCCGAGGACGCTCAGGTGGGTCCTGATACAGATAGCCGTTGGCCTCCTCTTTATAATCATAGGGGCCTACCTCTTTGTGGACTATCTGACCGTAGCTTCCGTTAAATCCGGTATCTCTCCACTTGTATTGTCCCTGTTAATAACGCCGATAGCAACAGAGCTGCCTGAAAAATTCAATTCCATCAGCTGGACCCTGAAGAACAAGGACACCATAGGCATTGCCAACATAACGGGAGCAATGGTCTTTCAGTCCACCATCCCCATTTCAATCGGATTGTTCTTCACCAGCTGGTCTCTTGGAAGCACGGAGATGCTGAATATCATCTTTGCCGTCATGATGGCCGGAATAATCCTGGTTTTTGTCTCAATTAAAGATGACCTGCCCGGCTGGCTGCTCCTTACGGGTGGACTATTTTATCTGTTGTATATTGCAAGGATTTTTATTTATTAGCAGGCTGCTGAAGGTTATTTGTGAGGAGTGCTCAGAACTGTCTTAAAAACCTGAGGTCATTTTCATAGAAGAGCCGTATATCATCTATTCCGTACTTCAGCATGGTCAACCTCTCAACACCCATGCCGAATGCAAAACCTGTATACTTTTCCGTATCATAGCCCACGCCTTCAAAGACTTTCGGATGAACCATTCCGGCTCCAAGCACTTCAATCCAGCCCGTCCCCTTACAGACCCTGCATCCAGCTCCCTTGCACAGAATACACCCGATATCAATCTCTGCAGAGGGTTCGGTAAAGGGGAAATAACTCGGTCTGAACCTCACGGGAGTATCAACATTGAAAAGGCTGTGAATAAAGAGTTTAAGGACACTTTTAACATGGGAAAAGTTAATATCCTCTCCAACCATCAGCCCCTCAACCTGATGAAACATCGGGGTATGAGAGACATCTGAATCACACCTGTATACCTTGCCGGGGGCGATGAACCTCAACGGGGGTTTCTGTTTTTCCATAACTCTTATCTGAACAGGCGAGGTGTGAGTTCTCAGGACCACATCGCTTTCCGCTCCCCTCCTGTCCCCTGCATCTTTAAGGGAGGAGGAACTCTGCCTTTCTCCATCCGTCTCCACATAGAATGTGTCCTGCATATCCCTGGCAGGGTGGTCCCTGGGAATATTGAGGGCCTCAAAATTATAGTAATCCAGCTCCACCTCAGGCCCCTCTTCCACGGTAAAACCCATGAAAAGAAAGATATCAACAATCTCATCAAGAACCCTGTTTACGGGATGCCTGCTTCCTGCAGGGACATATTTACCGGGAATGGTTATATCAATAAACCCGGTTGCAACCTTTTTTCTTGAATCAAGGGCTGATAACTCTCCTTCCAGCCTCTTTATCTCAGCCTCTACATATCTCTTCAGGATATTTATCTCCTTACCCGCAACAGGCCTTTCAGCAGGCGGCAACGCAGAAAGGGCCTTTAACCTCCGGGTTAAAAGCCCTTTTTTACCAAGATATCTTATCCTTAAATCATTAACTTGTTTCAGGGAAGAAATCCCTTTACACTCCCTGACAAACTCTTCCCTGAGCTTATTAATGTCCTCCATTTTTATTGTTTACGCTGCCAATGCCTGCCTTGCCTTATCGGCAAGTGCACCAAATGCGCTGGGATCATGATAGGCAATATCGGCCAGGACCTTACGGTCGAGCCCTACTCCAGCCTTTTTAAGGCCATTGATAAACTGACCGTATGTCAGGCCTGTCCCCCTGGCAGCGGCATTTATCCTGATAATCCAGAGACTCCTGAATTCACGCTTCTTAACCCTCCTGTCCCTGTAAGCGTAACTGAGGGCATGCTCCACAGCCTGCTTTGCTACTTTATAACACCTGCTTCTTGCCCCATAATAACCCTTGGCCCTGTCAAGGACCTTTTTTCTCCTTCTCGTTGTCTTATAACCACCTTTTGCCCTTGGCATATCTCTAAACCTCCGATTATTTGATTTCTATACTAAATACTTAGCTGTGAATAACAAAGTCAGCTATATGGCAATAATGACTTTATCGTCTTCTCCTGTGTCTTGTCCACAAGTGTGCCCGTCCTTAAATTCCTCATCCTCTTTCCGGGTTTACCGGTCAGGAGATGGCTTTTATTGGCCTTCCATCTTTTGACCTTACCCGTACCTGTAACCTTAAACCTCTTAGCCGCACCTCTGTGAGTCTTTATCTTCGGCATCCACTTCCTCCTGTCTTAAATTTTAAGCTGCATGTTCAAGTCATATAACGTTTAACAAATAACAGTCTATTTCGGTGCCACTATCATTGTAATACTCTTACCCTCAAGCCTCGGCCTGTTCTCTATATTATACTTATCATCAAGCTGCTCTATAATCCTGCGAAAAACCTTCATACCAAGCTCAGGCCTGACGATCTCCCTTCCCCTGAAAAACATTGTCACCTTGGCCTTGTTCCCGGCTTCAAGGAACCGGACGATATGCTTTATCTTTAACTCCAGGTCATTCTTATCTATCTGAGGCCTTACCTTTACCTCTTTGACTTCTATGGTCTTGCGATGGGTATGTTTTTTACTCTGCTGATACTTAAACTTCCCGTAGTCCATTATCCTGCAGACAGGGGGTTTTGCATTAGACGCTACTTCTACAAGATCCAAGCCTCTCTCCTCTGCAATCTTCAGGGCTTCCCGCAGTGGAACAATGCCAAGCTGTGCGCCATCGGCATCTATCAGCCTTACCTCTCTTGCCCGGATCCTCTTGTTTACTCTGTATTCCTGTGCTATAACTACACCTCCTGGTTTTAAGGCTGCAAGTTGCAAGTCCTGGATTTTTGGGTTATAGTTTTCAGGTTATGTGCTTTAAAACCTGTCACCTGTCACCTGATTCATTGATTCTACAATTTCGAGGTCAGACTCCTTGACTCTATCTCCTCTCTTATCCAGATAATCAGTTCCGCGAGTCCATAAGGACCGACATTCTCACCACCACGTTTTCTGACGGTCAGTTTGTCGGATTCGACCTCTCTGTCACCTATTATAACCAAATAAGGCACCTTTCTGACAGTGGCATGACGTACCTTATACCCGACTTTCTCATTCTCAAAAAGGGCTTCACACCGCAGTCCTGCATTTTTCAGACCCTTTAGAACGTCTTCGGCATAACCGATATGCCTTTCCGCCACAGTTATTATACCAATCTGCACGGGAGAAAGCCAGAGGGGAAAGGCCCCGGCATAATGCTCAATCAGGATACCGAAAAACCTCTCAAGTGAGCCCATCAATGCCCTGTGAATCATTATCGGCTGATGTTCTCTGCCATCCCCCCCCCTGTAGGTGATATCAAACCTCTCGGGGATATTAAAATCAACCTGTATGGTACTGCACTGCCAGGGTCTGCCAAGTGAATCCTTCACCTTTATATCGATTTTCGGCCCATAAAAAACACCTTCGCCGGGGTCTATTTCATAATTGAGTCCCTTATCTTCAAGGGCAACCTTCAGCGCATTGGTGGCACGTTCCCAGTTGTCCGGTGTACCGACAAACTTTTCAGGCCTTGTCGACAGATAGATATCGTAGGTCTCAAATCCAAAGGTCTTCAGTATAAACAGGGTGAAATCGAGCACCCGCTTAATCTCCTCTTCCATCTGATCTTCCATACAGAAGATATGTGCATCATCCTGAGTAAACCCCCTGACCCTGAAAAGTCCGTGAAGGACCCCGGAACGCTCATATCTGTAGACCGTGCCAAGCTCTGCATACCTGAGCGGGAGCTCCCTGTAACTCCTGAGGGAACTCTTGTATATAGCGATATGGAAAGGACAATTCATGGGTTTTATCTCATAATCAGCCCCTTCCACCTCCATCGGAGAATACATGTTTTCACGGTAGAAATCCCAGTGTCCGCTCTTCTCCCACAGATTCAGCTTTGCCATGTGTGGGGTATAAAGGAGTTTGTAATCATCCCTCAGGTGCTCATCCCGCCAGAAATCCTCGATAGTCTTCCTTATAATTGCACCATTGGGATGCCAGAGGATAAGACCGGGGCCTATCTCTTCATTTATACTGAAGAGGTCAAGCTCCCTGCCAAGCCTGCGGTGGTCACGCTTTTTAACCTCTTCGAGAAAATTCAGGTATTCCTTCAGTTTCTTCCTGTCCTCAAAGGCAGTGCCGTAAATCCGCTGAAGCATTTTCCTTTTTTCGTCACCCCTCCAGTAGGCGCCTGCAATGCTCAGAAGTTTAAAAGCCCTGATATATCCTGTTGACGGAAGATGCGGCCCCCTGCAGAGGTCTGTAAACCCTCCTTCCTCATAAATGGAGACATTACTGTCCTCTATCTCCCGAAGGATTTCAACCTTGTAGGGCTCCCCCATCTTCTCAAAGAGTTCAATCGCCTCATCCCTCGGCAGCACCTTTCTGACAAAAGGGCTGTTCCCGTCGATGATCTCCTTCATCTTCTCCTCAATCCTCGGCAGGTCTTCAGGGACAAATGGTCTCTCAATATCAAAATCATAATAAAAACCCTCTTCCGTAGAAGGACCAATGGATACCTTTGCCTCAGGGAAAAGTTCCTTCACAGCGTGGGCCATCACATGGGATGTGCTGTGTCTTAGTATAGCTACACCATCCCTGGAACCAGGGGGAACAGGCTCAACTGTAACATCGTCCGGCAAGGATTCAGCCTCTCCGACATCCAGCACAGAGGAATCAAATCTTATAGCAATGGCTCCAAGTTCCTTTAACACACCCGGCGCCTTATCCCTTAAAACCTCTTTAACCTCTTTATTAGTCCTTATCCTGATAACAACCTCCGAAATGTTGAATCCCTCAACAGCCCCCCCGTTGCAGCCGGAAACTGCGGGATTAGTATAAACCGTCTTCTATGGATAGGAATTATACAGGATTTCCCGCCATGTTTGCAATTTATCGTCTTGATTTCCCCAAATCGCCGACAGAATAACTGTCAAATTCTGGAAAGGGACGAGGGGATGGAGTTTTCACGCATTTAATTTGAGTCTGTAAATAAGTTACAGTCATTTGTCATTCCGGCTTGTCCGGAATCGCTCTTTAAGAGAGAGGTCTATTAGGGACAAGGATTCCGGACAAGCCGGAATGACAGAAAAACGGAGTAATGGAGAAATCAATCCTCCAGTCCTCCAAATCTCCAAGTCTTCACTTTCCACTTGACAACAACAATTCTTATCTGATACCATCTCTTTAGTAAGAATGATTCTAACAAGGAGGAGCGCAGATAGACAGGCACAGGGAGATAGGGTTTAAGCTGACGCCTCAGAGGCTGGCCATACTGGAATACCTCGATGGCAACACGAGCCATCCCGCTGCAGAGGACATATACCGGGAGGTAAAAAAGAGGTTTCCCACTATGTCCCTTGCAACTGTTTACAATACTCTTGAGGCACTGAAGAGGCGTGGAGGGGTTCTTGAACTCACAATTGACTCTGAAAGAAAACATTATGACCCAAACACCAAGCCACATCACCATCTTATCTGCCTGAAGTGTAAAAAGATCGTTGATGTGCATAAAGACTTTAAAATAAATATCCCTTCGGATCAGAAACAGGGATTTAAAGTAACAGGGAATCATATAGAATTTTACGGCATATGTCCTGAATGCATAAAAAAAGGAGGTGTTAATATGGCAGTCTTTAAGTGTGAAAGCTGCGGCGCCACAAAAGAAGGCAGGTGCAAACCAAAGAAATGCCCCAAGTGCGGTAACACAGGCACAATGAAAAAGGAAGAATAAATTAATATTTTGTAGGGGCGGGGTCTCCCCGCCCCCTCTCTTTAAAAACCAAAAAAGAGGAGAAGGGGGGTTTAAGAAATGAAGCGTACAAGTTTGAGAGCATTCATCTTTTTTCTGATGTTTTTTGTGGTTTCACAGGCATATGCCGATGACCTCCGGGAGAGGGCAACCAAGACATTTAAACCGATTCCTGAGACAGCCCCTGACATTAAGGGAAACACGGCAACCGTGGTTAAGGTAAAGCTTGGCAAGATGCTCTATTTTGACCCGAGACTTTCATCCAGCGCCCTGATAAGTTGTAATACCTGCCACAATATCGGCATGGGAGGCATGGACTATCAGGAGACATCCGTAGGACATGGCTGGCAGAAGGGGCCACGGAACGCACCTACAGTACTGAACTCCGTGTTTAACATTGCCCAGTTCTGGGATGGCCGGGCAAAAGACCTCAGGGAACAAGCCAAAGGCCCTGTGCAGGCATCTGTTGAGATGAACAGCACACCTGAAAGGGTTATAAAAACCCTTAATAGTATGCCTGAATATATCCGGATATTTAAAAAGGCTTTTCCTGCTGATAAAGAGCCTGTATCATTTGATAACATGGCAAAGGCCATCGAGGTATTTGAGGCTACACTCCTTACCCCTGACTCACGTTTTGACAAATACCTTAAAGGTGACAAAAACGCACTCAACAAAACAGAGAAAGAAGGTCTGGGACTCTTTATGGGGAAAGGCTGTTCTATCTGTCACGGTGGTGTCAACATGGGTGGACAGGGATACTATCCCTTCGGCGTGGTTGAAAGACCTGAGGCGGAGATTCTCCAGGGAGATAAGGGCCGGTTCAAGGTAACCCACCTAAAATCGGATGAATATGTCTTCAAGGCACCCTCTTTAAGGAATATAGAGATAACGCCGCCATATTTTCACTCAGGACAAGTCTGGAATTTGAAGGAAGCCATAATCATCATGGGCTCTGCCCAGTTAGGCATACAACTCACGAATTCAGAAGCAAATGAAATTGTTTCTTTTTTAAAGACAACGACCGGGGTTCAACCAAAAATTGAATACCCCATACTGCCTGCTCCTACGGCAGATACACCGAGACCAAAACTGGATTAACCTAAAAACAGGGTCTGTGTATAAAAATACAGTAACTGAGAGATAGAAATATTTAGTTGAAGCTTAAAGACTTCTGTGCTACAATGGGCATATTAAAAATCTGAAACGGAGGAGTTTACCAATGAAGGCTGTTGAGATTAAACCTGACATCTACTGGGTCGGAGCTATTGACTGGGCAGTAAGGGACTTTCATGGCTATGTAACACCAAACGGGACAACTTACAACAACTATCTGATTCTCGACTCTGAAGTTACCCTGATCGACACCGTAAAGCACGACTTTGCCGATATCGGGATAGGGAATATCAGGGGGCTGACAGAACCGTCAAAAATCAGGAACATTGTAATCAACCATATAGAGAACGACCATTTAACTGCGCTTGGCAGGGTGATGGAGCTGGCCCCTGAAGCCACCATCTACATTACAGACCGAGGCAAAAAGGGGATGGACAGGTTCTTTGACACCTCAAAATGGAATATAAAGATCGTGAAGACCGGCGATGAGCTCAAGACCGGAAAGTACACACTCCAGTTCATTGAAACACCGATGCTGCACTGGCCGGACTCCATGATGACCTATGTAAAAGAGGCAAAACTCCTTATCTCTCAGGATGCCTTTGGTCAGCACATTGCATCAACTGCAAGGTTTGATGATGATTTTACAGATTGCTCATCTCACACAGAGCTTGAGACCTCGGTAATTGATTACTATGCAAATATCCTGATGCCCTTCGGCGCCCTTATAAAAGCAAAGATTGCGCAGATACAGAAACTCGGGCTGGATATTGATATGATAGCCCCTGACCACGGGATTATCTGGAGAAAGGACCCGCTGAAAGTAATCCGGATGTATCTTGAGATGGCAGAAGGCAAGGCAGACCTCAGGGTGGCGATAATTTACGACACCATGTGGCACAGCACAGAGCAGATGACACTGCCCATCACGCAGGGGATTATGGACGAGGGAGTTGATTGCAAGGTTATCAAGTTGAGGGCCACACCTATGAGTGTTGCCATAAAGGAATTCTGGATGTCCAGAGGTTGTCTTGTAGGTTCACCCACTCTGAACAATGAGGCATTCCCGTCAGTTGCGGAATTTATCTATCACCTCAGGGGATTGAGACCAAAAAACAGGATTACGGGCGCCTTCGGAAGTTATGGCTGGGGCGGTGGGGCGGTAAAGTGGATTTATAACGAATTTCAGAATATGAAACTTGAAACCGTGGAACCGGGGATAGAGATACTTTACAAACCATCAAAAGAGGATGAAGAAAAATGCTATGACTTTGGCCGTGACTTTGCCCGAAGGGTAAAGGAATACCACAAAAACTACGAGTAAGAGGAGGGAAATCCATATGTACAAATGCAGTGTGTGCGGTTACATTTACGATGATGCAAAAGAGGAAATGCCATTTTCAGAGCTGCCCGATGACTGGGCATGCCCTGTATGCAATGCACCCAGGGAGGCCTTTGAGCCGGTCTAAAGACAGTATTTATACAAGGAGGTACAGCAATGTCTGAAAAAAGTTTTTTTTGCGGAATAAACAGGACTCAGGATCCTGCAAACATGACGGATATGGAAAAGAAACATACACCGGTGATCGATTGTCCTGATACGGTAAAATCCGGGGAGACCTTCCGCGTGAGTATTAATGTTGGCGAGATGCCCCATGTAATGGATGAAGGACATCACATACAGTGGATCGAAGTATATTCCGGTGAGAATTTTAATGCACGGATTGACCTGACCCCTGTATTCACAAGGCCGGAGATAACCGTTACACTCCTGAAGGGCGGCAAACACAGAACATCCATGTTAAGGGTTATTGAAAGGTGTAATCTTCATGGACAGTGGGAGGCAACAAAGGAGATAACCATCACTGAATAAGGAAACAGGAGGGACAGAACATGGAAGAGGTGTGCTGTTGTTTAAGGGTCGGACATGATGTGCCGGATTTCGGTATCGAAACCTATGAACCATCAAAAGGGGATTTCGGAGAGCTCAGCTTCGAGACACAAAAGGCAAACCGGAAATGGACAATCCTCTTCTTTTATCCGGCAGACTTTACCTTTGTCTGAGCAACGGAGTTTGCTGCTCTGGCAGAGCAGTACGAAAGATTCAGCAAGATGGGCGCTGAGGTAATTACAGTCAGCACCGACACAAAATTTGTACATCTTGCATGGCAAAGAGAAGAGAAGATGCTGGAGAACGTCAGGTACCCAATGGGCTCGGACGCAACAGGAAACCTGTCAAGGCTGTTTGGTGTATATGATGAAGAGACCGGACTTGCATTAAGGGGGACTTTCATAATCAGTCCCGAGGGCAAACTCCTTAATTCAGAGGTCAACTTCTATAACCTGGGCAGGAATATCGACGAGTTGATGCGGAAGTTCAAGGCGAATCTACACCTTGCAAAGAATACAAACAAAGTTTGTCCATCGAAATGGAAGGACGAAGGGGATAAAACCCTTACACCATCAGCAAAGTTGGTTGGTAAGGTCTATGAGGCTTTGAAGTAACACGCTTCTTAAGAAAATGAGGAGGGGACTAAAATGGCGGTTAGAAACACGGGAGAAAAGTACAAGTGCAACGTCTGCGGCAATGAGGTTGTGGTTACAAAGGTCGGCGGCGGGGAACTGGTTTGCTGTGGCCAGCCCATGGAATTGATTCCAGAGGGGTAGAGCGAGGAAAATTGAGAGTTATTACAATTCTTGGAAGTCCGAGAACAGAAGGAAATACCGAACTCCTGCTGAGAGAGAGTATAAGGGCAATTGAAGAAGAGGGTCACTCAGTGACCCTCTTCAGGCCCTCACAAATGGAGCTTTCACCCTGTCTTAACTGTGGCGCCTGTGAAGAAACCGGGGAGTGCGTAATAAGTGACGATATGGACGAGGTCTACAGGGCAATCCGTGAAGGAGACCGTTTTATCCTTGCCTCACCAATCTTCTTCTTTGGACTTACCGCACAGGTCAAGGCCCTTATTGACAGATGCCAGTCCTTCTGGTGCGAAAAATACCTGCTGAAAAGACCAATCCCTGCAAAAGCATTCGGCAGAAAAGGATTGCTTCTGATGGTTGGAGGCATGAAAAAAGAGACCGGGTTCAAGTGCGGTGGCGCCACGGCAACCGCCTTTTTCAGGAGTATCAGTGTCCCTGAACACGAAACTCTCTTTTATCCGGGCATCGACGCCAAAGGGGCCATCAGGGAACACCCCACAGCCCTGAACGAGGCTTATGAGGCAGCAAAAAAGTTGGTTTACTGATGGGATTCGCGGTGTGCAATAGCATTAATGTCAAGGTCAGGATGAAAGCTTTGCTCCCTGTCTTTAAAGCCGACTTCAGCAGCTTGTCAGGTCATATTTCTCCAGGAAACCATCAGGAATATTAGAATGTTTTCTTCCCGACAGACCAAAATAGTACAAAGGCTTACCATCCAGGGACATTCTGTGGCGGTAGCGTTCCAAATGGTAAATATCGAGATACTTTGAAAATATCAATTCCCGAATCATTCGTGAAAATCCTGAGGTGTCCGTGTGATATAGAAAAGTCTCTTTGATATTAAAAGCAACCCATCCTTCATTCTGGATAAGGTTGAAAGCTGTAAGAAAAGCCTTGGGCGGAATATCACCAAAACCAAGGGCTGCAACTGTTGTCAGGCAGTCCGGCATCCATGACGTTATTTCATCATGAATATCTTCATTAAGATTACAAAAATCTGCAACATAATACGCGTCATAAACCCCTAATCTATCCCTTTCCGCTGCCTGTTGTGCTTCATTAATGATATCCACACCGATTAACCTTGAAACACCGTGATTCTTTAATGCTTCTCCCATCATTCCATTGCCTGCGCCAAGATCCAAAACTCTCAACTCGCTAAGATTGTCTTCAGATTGACCAAGGCTATGCTTCAGAATTTCTGATATTTTTGCAGGAGATTGACATTTCAATCGTTCATAGAATAATTGCTCATATAAATCCGGGTTTCTATAGATAACATCGTAGTCATGAAAACGAATCTTCCTCTTTCCTTCAGGCTCTATTAAATAAAAAAACACTTCATCCTGTTCAAGTTCTTCTGTTTCTCTTTTGGGAAACTGTATTCTGTATCTTTTTTTCATTCCTTTCCTTTTCTTATCTTATCTTTAGTTCAGACCTAACACCCCCATCAGGGGATTATTATATTTTTATTCATCCTGCGCTGAATAATAGTTATAAAATTGCTTAGCCGTTCTTCCACTTTTTGAAGCCCTGGTCATTGAAAATGATTTTGCAGCCTCATGAAGCTCGTTTCTGTCACCCTTAAAGTTGGGGAAATAGCTATCTACTATTCTCAAGTATCCATCGATATTCGGCGAATAGAACGATAACCACAAACCAAATCTATCTGAAAGTGAAATTTTTTCTTCAACCGTATCGGAGTAATGTAACTCACCATCAACAACTTCCGTATCCAGGTTGTCTTTCATATACTCCGGCATCAAGTGCCTACGATTTGATGTTGCGTACAATATTACATTTTCAGGCGGTAGTTCGATTGAACCATCAAGTACGGTTCTTAACACCATATATGTATTTTCGTTTTCTTCAAATGAAAAATCATCACAATAAACAATAAATTTTTGGGGAAGATCCCTTATCTCATCAACTATATCCGGCATATTATGCAAATCATTTTTGAAAACTTCTATCAAACGCAAACCGCTATGCTTAAACTCGTTTAACATTGCTTTAATAAATGAAGACTTTCCGGTGCCTCTTGCACCCCACAACAATGCGTTATTTGCAGGCTTACATGCAATAAATCTTTCAGTATTCCTCAGTAACTCATCTTTTTGTCGGTCAATACCAATCAGTGATTTTAACGAAACAGGATCAATTGAGTCAACTGGACGTAACCGAAGTTTTTGTTGTCTCCATATAGCTGCATACGTTTCATTCCAATCGATTTTCATATGATATAACCTTTAAACTCGATAACTACAAAATACAACGCAAAGTTCAGCAACCTTGAACTTTGGGGACGTTGTTACTCACTATGCAAAACTTATGCTTTATAAAGTTCCTCACCTCGCGCAATTGCACGTGTGACTGTAGACGTAGCCACCCCTGTGTGTCTCGCTATTTCAGCCGTGGACAAGCCCAGTTCCTCTATGCTCCTGTAGGCTATTAATGCACGGGGCTGGCTTACTTTATTCCGGCGGCTACCCCCTTGTAATTCTTTGATACTTACCTGTCTCTCCTTAGATTCTTCCTTGATTATGTCTGTAATTGTCTTACCTGAAAGACGTAATTTTAGCTGCCGGATATCTTTCTCTTCTGCTTCCCTCAGTACATCTTGTACAAAATTACCCTCTCCAAGAATCCTTTCGTCAAATTCTTCCTCTTGATCTTTTCTCCTCATGGATAGCACCTGCGACCATCCACCAAGACTACGAATTAACCCGCCACCTGTTAACTCTGAACCATACTTTATGTTTAATCCTTTTTCAATAAATCGGCTATAGGCATTTGTAGCTGCTTTTTCCTTTGTTCCAAACTGGGCCAGGACATATTCTGTATCCATCCATTGACATTTGCTCTTTCCCATAACCGCACTATGGCCACTCCAGGGATAGTTATTTAATGTTTCGATATCTTTGACTATACCTGACCTTATGGGATTAAGGTGTATGTATCTGATTAATGCCAACAGGTATCTGTCTTCCTCACATAATATCGACTTGTAACGGTTCTCAAATAAATGCCCACTCCGGTTATGTCTCTGATTGTAATATATTGCATACCAGGTTAATAGTTTCCTCATAACCGTTGATATCCCTTTTTTACCGCTCTTGAATAATATGTGTACATGGTTACTCATTAATACCCACGCATATACTGAGCTTTTTGTTTCTGTTATATTTTCCCCTAACCTTTGCAGAAAATTCACCCTGTCCTGGTCATCCATGAAAATATCCGTTTTATTTATCCCTCTCACCATTATATGGTGCAAGGCTCCAGGTATGTCTAATCTTGGCTGGCGTGGCATGGTAGGATTTTATCACTTTATTCTCTTTTCTGTCAAGGGTTTTGCATAGTAAGTAACAACGTCCCCGAAGTTCTTCCGTTCCCAATAGTGAAGCGAGTCAGGAATCCTTCTTAAAAAACGATTCCCCGAAAGCTTTATGATTGCTACATTGACAATTATGTAGCAATTTGCTACAATTATAGCATAATAAAACATAGATGGAGGGTAAGTCATGAAAAGTTCTACAGTTGGTCCCATTAGATTAGACCCCAAATTAATTGCACTTGCAAAAAAAGAAGGTTCAATAAAGAAAAGGTCGGTCCCTAAACAAATTGAATACTGGGCAGAACTGGGCAAAGCCATAGAGTCTGTAATAGACCTAAAAGACGTTTATGCAATAATTCAGGGCTTTTGTAAACTTAACGTTGAAACATTGGAGTCAAACGCAGTGGATCCAAATAAAGTTTTTGATTCCCTTGAGAAAAAACGCAAAAGCGGAAAACTATCAAAAAAAGTGACAACCTCTTCAATATATTTTGAAGCAAGCCAAACAAAGCCAGGTCTTCTTGACAGGGTAGACACTACTACCGGCAAAAGACAAACAGGAAGATTTCACAATGGAAAATTCGAGATTTATGAATGACAGATTTAAAGCAACTCTGGGTATTGGCTGGTGGAAATGGAGCCGGGAAAACAACTTTTTACGATAATTTCCTGGCCCCAAGGGGTATCAAACTTGTAAGTGCCGACTTGATAGCCAAGGTAATCGATCCGGAAAACCCGGAAAAGGTTGGCTATGAATCAGCAGAGTTAGCCAGGCAAATACGAGAAGATATTATTGAGCAAGGAATAGCATTTTGTTTTGAAACAGTTTTTTCTCATGTGTCAAAGGTAGACTTCCTCGCTAAAGCAAAAACTATGGGTTACGAAATTATCCTCGTCTACATACACCTAAAAACTTCAGAGCTGAATGAAGCCAGGGTTAATCAACGTATAAACAGTGGTGGGCATAGCGTTCCGGCTAACAAGATACATAGCCGCATACC
>BTTF01000037.1:0-19966 GCA_036244995.1 bacterium
TGTGGATAAAGAGGTCTTTTTTCTGTTTCAGGCAAAGTGCGATGTGGTCTCCGGTTTTCTTGGTGTTGCTAATGGTTCGATGTTGCTTGTTGAAAACAGGAAACTCTTTAGCCACGAATTTCCGCGAATGGGAACGGATTGAACAAACATTGATTGTTTGTTCGGGTATTTGCAGATTATAAAACACAGAGGCACGGAGATTAAGACTAATCCCGGCTTGTGATATGGATTATTAGACTTTAAAAGTGAAATTTTATAAATACTTTTTTCTCTGTGTCTCCGTGTCTCTGTGGTTTAATGAAGTCTTTATTTTTAACGCTGAAAGCTTACGGAGGTGGGCATTATGGAGTATCTGAAACTCTCAAGGGCTAATGAAGTGGAGCTTATTGAAAAGGCCATGGATGTACTGAATAGAGGTGGTGTTGTTGCCTTTCCCACAGAAACCTTTTATGCACTTGGAGCAATGTATGACAAGGAAGAAGCACTTGAGAGATTGTATGAGCTTAAGAGGAGGCCTTTTGAGAAGGCCATTCCTGTAATGATAGGCTCAGCCGAACAAGTTTCTCTGATAGCAACAGATGTCCCTGAAGAGGCGAACAGGCTTATGGAAAAGTACTGGCCTGGACCACTTACCATAGTATTGAAGGCCGGAGAAGGCCTGAGCCGCTATCTTACAGCGGGGACTGATAAGGTTGCAGTGAGGATTCCGGGAGAGTCCTTTGCCCTCGGTCTTGTCAGGAAAGCCGACTTTCCCATAACTGCTACAAGTGCAAACCCTTCGGGTGTGCCTCCAGCCGAGGATGCCCAGGCTGTATTGAAATATTTTGGTGAGACACTGGACCTTATAATCGATGGGGGACAGACTCCCGGGGGCGCTCCCTCAACTATAATTGAGATAGTTAAGGCTGAGGTGAAGCTGTTAAGGAAGGGCGGAATCAGAAAGATTACGCTGGATTAGAAATTCCTCGTTCCACGATCAAGGACATCTCTTATCACAGAGAGCAGTTTTGAGCTCTGAAAGGGTTTTTTCAGGAATCCGTCTATCCAGACATTGCCGACGTCTTCACTAAAACCGGTTGTTGCAATTATCTTTGTGTCAGGCTTTAATTTTCTCAGTTGTTCTATCAACTGAGCGCCATCCATTGAGGGCATGACAATGTCAGTTATCACAAGGTCTATTTTATTTCTGTTTGCTCTGAAAAACTCAAGACCATGCAAAGGATTATCATATATTATTACATTAAATCCATTATGAGAGAGTGCTTCTTTAATCAGTTGAAGTATCGGAATCTCGTCATCAATGACGAGTATTGTCTCAATGCCTAAGACCTTTTTTATTCCTTTAGCGCTGTCTCTGAAAAACTGTCTTTTAGATGCTGGCAAATATATGTTAAATTTCGTTTCATGTCCCACCTTGCTTTCAACAGTAATGTAGCCGCCATGCTCTTTAATAATTCCATATACCATGGCAAGACCGAGCCCTGTACCCTTGCCCTTCTCTTTTGTGGTATAAAATGGTTCAAAAATGTGAGGTAAATCTCTCTCTGATATCCCGGATCCTGTATCTGTAACCATTATATGAATATACTCTCCACTCTTGATAGTTGCAGGAATGTCGAGACTGCTATGTTTAATCTCCACGAGTTTTGTAGTTATGGTTATTGTCCCTCCGTCAGGCAATGCATCCTTTGCATTGATTATCAGGTTCATCAGGACCTGTTCTATCTGGCTCACATCGCCTTCAACAGGAGGAATGGAGTTATCCAGTTCTTTTCTGAGCTCAATGTCTCTGGGCAGGAGTCTTGAAACCATGCTCATGGTATCTTCGATAACAGAATTTATTCTGAAGGGGACAGATTCAACAGTGCCTCTGTGGGCAAAGCTGAGTAATTTGGACACCATTTGCGAGGCCTGTCTTGCAGATGTTTCAATAACCCTTACCTTGTTGGCTATATCCGGGGAAAGTGTATCCTTCAGGAGAATCAGGTCGGCGTAGCCGAGGATTGCGGTTAATATGTTGTTG
This sequence comes from bacterium, assembly GCA_036244995.1. GTDB lineage: Bacteria > Nitrospirota > Thermodesulfovibrionia > Thermodesulfovibrionales > JdFR-85 > BMS3Bbin07. Next base: position 2,024 of record BTTF01000037.1, read on the forward strand.
AAATCATGAGCTATCCCTCCTGCAAGGGTTCCTATGGATTCCATTTTCTGGGAATGCAGGAGCTGTGCCTGGAGCCGTTTCTTTTCAGTAAGATCACGGTGAAACGATTGTATGAGTAATCTGCCGTCTATCTGTATTGCCTTTGCGCTTATCTCAATGGATACCTTGTTTTCATCCTTTCCGTAATGTTCGGTCTCAAACAGCAGCGGCTCACCACTCAGCAGCCGTTCCATCCGTTCCTTCCACAGGAGTTTGTTTTTGTCTGTTTCAGGACCCAGTTGTTGTATGTCTGTGCCTATAAGCTCTTTTTTATCACATTCATAGATTTCACTTGCCCGTTGATTTGCATCCACGATTATTCCGTTGTCATCCATAATCAGTATACCGTCATTGGCGTTTTCAAAGAGGGTTTTGAGCATGGCCTCCGACTTCCTGAGGTCCTTGGTCCGTTCCTGGACTATTTCCTCAAGGTGCTGGGAATAGTCCTTGAGTTTGTTTTTTTCTTTGTCAAGGTCGTATTGAAGGCTGAGTTCATTTATGAGACTTTTTTGATGTAAATATCTCCAGATGACGGCAATAACAAAAAATGATATCAAAAAAGAATTGGAAGAAAAAAATAACCTGAAGTCCTCTATTTTGTCGAAAAGCAAAATCGGGACTAAGTATATGAAGTATACAAGAGCTATTCCTAATAGAGAAAAAGATAGATTGAGTGGAATCAAACCGAATATACAAACTACTAAAATAATCATTCCAGCATAATATGGTGATCTGTGGCCTCCAAAGTCAAGTATCATGAATTCTATCATGGTTGCAGAGACTATAATAGTAAGTATAATAATTGCGAAGCGATAGTATCGATTTACCACCTTAATATTTAAGAAAAAAAAGATTAAAAGTAAAAGGGAAGCCGTTACTCTATAGAACATGAATTTTTCAAAATTTTCTGGAGTGCTGACATAGTCCATGATGCCCAATATGAGGAAAAGACAAGAACCTAAAATTAAAGTAGTGCTTAGCCAAAACTTGGTTAGTTGGTCGAGTTTCCTATTTATGTATAAACTTTTTTCCATTTTAAACTTTGTGTTTTTCTTTTCTTAGAATTAGTTTTGCAGTCTCACGTCCAATATATGCAACTCCAGATACTCCTTGGGTTTGAGCAACCCAGTGACCGGATAAATATAAACCATTTATTGAAGTGGTCTGCCGCAACTCAGGAGAGAACATTTGTGATGGCATGCTCGCCCAGCCATAAGCAGCTCCTTGATAATTCATGGTGTACCTGTACATTGTATCAGGTGTAGCTATTTCTTTTAAAACTATATGTTGAGATATTTGAGGGATAATTTGTTCAATCCTTTTTACTAAGTACTCTGACAAAATATATTTATTATTAATCCAATATTTTTTATTTTTAAATGGAGCGTTTACAAATGCCTGAACACTGTTTCTGTTGGGTGATACACGTACCATATACCCTGTTGAATTGTTTGTACTGCCATTTTGTAAGGCGAGATACAAATCTTCTATTTTATGGTGGGGCATTCCCCAGATATTTACGCCTGGGTTGGGCAGATTATAATTTTTATCTATTCCTAAGTAAACAACAAAGACTGATAAAGAAGGAATGAGTCTGTCAAGCTTGCTTAGAAAGTCACCGTTAGCTACCTGTTGTTCTAATAGTTTTAAAAAGGTTTGTCTTGCATCGCAATTAGAAATTACATATTTTGACGAAATGAAGCCATCTTTTTCTAAGAAGACTCCTTTAACTTCGTTGCTTTCTACCTTGATTTTCCGGACAGGATTGGATAGTCGTAATTCACCTCCGAGTTCCTTTAGCCTGAGTGAGAATATGTCAGGTAGAACTTGCATCCCACCTTTGGGATAGTACCCACCATCAAGAAGAAATTCAGTATAAATTTTTGTGCCGGTAAAGGCTGAAATTAACGATGGAGGCAATCCACCATTCCCTAAAATAGGAAGTGATAGCATTGATTTAAGCTTGTTGTCGGTAAGATGTTGACTTAGTAAGTCGTTAAAAGTCATATTCCTTAAAGCTGCGAAATCGAAGGGTTTAGAATCGGATAGAAAAGAGATGAAACTTTTAATGCCTTTTGCTTCATGGGGGAATATCTCTATGAGTCCTTCTATCGTTCTGTTTATGTCTGCCCAAAGAGTTATTTTGTAATCAGGCGAGATAATAATGTCTGAAGGGTCATGTCGGTCTATTTTTATTCGCTTATCCAGATCTAATGCTTTTAAAATACGTCTCATATTGCCGCCTTCTCTGTAACTGCCAAAAGAATGGGCTGCGGCATCGAAAGTAAATCCTTTTCTCTTGAAAGAGGTACAATATCCCCCGGGTTTATGATGCTGTTCTGCAATCAGCACTTTCATTCCAGCCTTTGCCAGATAGCAACCACAGACAAGACCACCTATTCCCGCACCTATAATTATTACATCGTAATGATTAATCTTTCCGTTCATGTCTGATTGCCCTGTGAAAGTAGCCTTTTAGTTAAATCTAATATCTGTCCTACTGTGTTGATTTCAGGTATGTCAGAATCTCTAATGGATATTTTGTACTTTTTTTCAAGAGCAACAGTAAGCTCGATTGCCTTGATTGAGTCAACTTCCAGATCATCAGGTAAGTTTGTCTCAGGGGTTATTTCTTCCTTTTCAAAGCCTGAAATATCCGAGATTATTGATATGATTTCACTTTCAATGTTTTCAGCCGACATATAGGTACCTCCTTATTTAATGAATTTTTTCAAGACCACAGAGGCGTTATTGCCTCCAAAGGCATAGGAATTATTCAAGGCGATATTAACGGTTTTTTCCCGTGACTGGTTTGGCACGCAATCGATATCACATTCCGGGTCGGATGTTACAAAATTGATAGTTGGTGGTATCAGGTCGTTTTTTACAGCTAAGGCACAAGTGATGGCCTCAAGTGCAGAGGCTGCTCCCATTGTATGGCCCAGCATGGATTTAATGGAGCTTACCGGGATTTTCTTATAAAGAGGGCCGAAGACTTCTTTAATTGCTGCGCTCTCATTCTTGTCATTTGCCAGTGTGCCTGTTCCATGGGCGCTTATGTAGTCCACATCTTCAGCTGTGATATCTGCTTCAGTCAATGCCTTTTTCATACAATCCGCAATGCCAGCTACAGATGGAGTTGTCATGTGACTGGCGTCGCAACTGAGGCCGTATCCAATTATTTCAGCATAAATCCTGGCATCTCTCTTTAAGGCATTCTCCAGTGGTTCCAATACGAGGATTCCTGCGCCTTCTGCCAGCATCATGCCTTTCCTGTTTTTATCAAAGGGCTGACACTTTTCAGGCGCAACTGCCTTGAACTGGTTGAATCCGGTGTATTCAAGCCTGGACATTGGATCAGATGCACCCGCAAATACGATATCAGCCCTTTTCAACCTGAGCATGTCATAGCCGTAGGCTATTGCATAATTGCCGGCAGCACAGGCAGTGGAAAACATTAAGTTGGGGCCACTGAATCTGAATTCTTTTGATATCATTGATGATGCAGCATGTGTTGGCATTTGGTAGAATAATTCCCTGCCAGGTGCCTTATTAGCAAGGATTTGATTGTTGATTTTCTCGATTGTAGTAATAGTCCCCAATGTTGTACCGTGAGAAACACCGGCCCTGAGGCCGTCCAGTTCTTTAGATGTTAACACCGTATCTTCTATTGCAAGTTTTGTTGCAGCCAGCGCCATTTGTGTGGCTCGGTTCATGAACTTCAGCCGTTCCTCTGAAATAAACTCTTCGGGGTTAAATTGTTTGACCTCACCTCCCATATGTGTAAAATGGTTGGATGTGTCAAAAGACGATACAGGACTTATGCCGGATTTACCTTTCAGGAGGCTGTCCCAGAACGCATCCTTCCCGATTCCGATGGAGGATATAACGCCAATGCCTGTTATGACTACCCTGTTTTTCATATGTTTAAGCTACAAATTAACACGAATGTACACGAAAGAAAAATTCTGTAAAGATTTATTTTTTAGAGAATACTTATTTTATTTGAATAAATCTTTCGTATTCGAGCTTCTCTTTCCCAAAGTTTAACAGAATTGCTAACTGAAGACCGGTTGCTTTCAAGTAGTTAAGGACTTGAGCTCTATGAGCTCCTGAAATCTTTTCTGCTGTTTTAAGTTCTATAATAATTTTATCTTCAACTAAAATATCGGCATAATAGTCTCCTACTACTTCTCTGTTGAAATAAACAGTTATTGGTGCTTGCTGTTTTGCCTTTATCTCTTTTCTCCGGAATTGCACCATCAGGGCGTTTTCGTATACTTTTTCTAAAAAGCCATAACCGAGTTTATTATGTACTTGCATGGCCAGTCCAACTATTGCATACGATAAGTCTTTGTAAAGAATTTTCTGTCCATTTGTGTCCATTTGTGTTAATTCGTAGCTAAGGTCTTTCAAGCACGACCGCCGTATTATTGCCATATGGATCAGATGATATTACAAGCGCTGTGTTAATGATCTTCTCCCTTGCCTCATTCGGTACATAATCAAGGTCGCATCGTGGATCCTTTTCCGAGTAATTGATTGTGGGTGGCAGGAATCCCATGTGAATAGCACCGACTGCTGCAGATAGTGACAGGGCGCCTGAGGCAGAGAATGACTCCCCTGTCATTGATTTAATTGCGCTTACAGGGATGCTATAGGCCCTTTCTCCAAAAACCTTTTTGATTGCTGTTGTATCCATTTCATCAAGCTCTCTTGTAGAGTTAGCGCTTGCGGATATGTAATCAATGTCAGCAGTATCCAGTGAGGCTTCCCGGATGGCGAGTTTAATAGCGGTTGCAAGCCCGTTGTCAGAGCTGAACCTTTTGTCGTTTTCAGGGCTGAAGGAGTTTCCATAACCTGATACCTTTGCAAGAATGACAGCCCCTCTTTTGAGGGCATGCTCTTTGGACTCCAGGACTAAGACCGCAGCCCCTTCTGAAATGATTGTGCCGGATCTTCTCGCATCGAAGGGACAACAGACAGGAGCAGTACCGTCCGAGCCGGAGAGAAAACCAAGCTTGTAAAAACCCATATATGTTTCCTCACACAGCTCTTCCACTCCCCCGGCAAGGACTGCTTCGACCCTCTTTAACCTGATAAAATCAGCAGCATAGGTCAGGGCGTCAAGAGAGGCACAGAAGCCTGTTGATATGGTTGTATTAAATCCCTTTATCCTGAAGCGGATAGATACCTGGCTTGCCGGGGAGTTTATCACAGTGTTTGGAAATAGTGAGGGATTGACAAATCGTGGCCCTTCTCTAAGTCCTGCAAGGTCGAACTGTGCAATACTGTGAAGGCTTCCAAATGTTGTTCCTACCGAAACGCCGATAGAGCGGGTGCTTTTTTCATTGATATCCAGCCGGGCATCATCTATGGCAAGCCGGGCTGCCGAGGTTATGAGTTTGGTGCTCCGGTCAAGGATTCGCAAATCCTTTTTGCCGATATAAACTTCCGGATCAAAATCAATCACCTCTCCAGCTACATGTATATTAAATCCTGAGGTATCAAACAGGCTTATCTCCTTAAATCCCGACTTGCCATGCCTCAAGCCATCCCAGTAGGAGTCTTTGCCGATGCCGATTGGTGATACGACCCCTATGCCTGTGATAACTATATCTCTTTCTGTATCGTTAGTTGTCAGACTTTCCATATAGAGTTCTTCGTTTTTACCAATCAGAGCGCTTCAATAACATAAAAAATTATTACACCTGATTCTTCCCGTGATTCTGTGATTGCACTCTCCGGTATCCCGGCCTGCTCAAATACCTCCCTGAAATCTTCTTCCTTGCGCTGGAGGAACCCGTCCCAGTCGGTTAGCCAGTGATAGTCCTGCGGTCTGTAACGGCGTACGTCCTTGAATGGAGCAATCAACTTTCCCCCGGGGTTCAGAAGTTTATAGAGGGTGTTAAAGAGTTTTACGAGGAAGTCACTGGGCAGATAGTCAAAAAAGCCGGCACTGTAAATGATGTCCCTGGTCCCGAAGTCTTTCAGGGTTATTTCGTAGTCGAACATCCTCAGGGCATTGTGCTTTCTGAATTCTATATGGGGCAGGGCACCAGTGTGATAAAGACGGCTGTAGGAGAAGGAGAGTGCATCCTCATCATTGTCCACACAGAGGATATCCGCCTTTGATTTGATAATCTCAGGGGCTATTTCAACGAGTTCCCTGCAGGATCCACAGGCAATGTTCAAAACTGAGGGCTTGATTCTATCCTTTAACTCATCACCAAGCATGTCCTGTAATTTTCTTATTCTGTTCCTGACGGCAACGGCAAGTGTTGATCTGAGGGCTGCAAGGTCAAGATAATATCCTATGCCATCAGACAGGGGTATGTTTCTATATACGGTTTCAAGTGTTTTATAATCACCATGATAGCCTTGTGGCCATGTCCTTGCACGGTTGTAGAGATAGCCCTTTGAGAATATATGATTTGTCTTTTGATGGAATTGGGCCCTGTAATCTTTAATGGTAGATATATCATTAACCCCGGCTTCAAACCGCGCTGCCTTTAGCAGGAAGTCATCTGAAATCTGTTCGAGTATTTCAGGGATATTATCATTGTCAACTGCCTGAGAATGTACTGCTTCTTCAAGGACCTGGAACCTTTCTATCAACTCCTCTGTGGCCGTTTCGATATAGTCTATCCACCGCTGCTGGCTCTCTCCTTCATGGATATCAAGAAATTTTTCACTTCCAAAGTTGACGTTCCGTCCGCAATTCCAGCATCTTTCGGTATTGTTAAGGTTGCGGCTGTTACAATAGGGGCATGTTTTTTCAGAGGAGAGGTTATCTTTTATATACTGCCACAGGGCCAACCTGGAAGATTTATCGATGTTTATAAACTTCACTGCAAATCCATCTTCGTCTTTTCTGAGTATCATGCCGTCAATTTCACAATCACCAATGTTTGGCAGATGTGCCTTTAGTCTGATTAGTTCATTTTCTGTCAAGTGTGATAACGAATTGAGAAAGGCGCCATTGAGTCCGAGATTTTTAATTTCAGTCCGTTGATGCATATCCTCAGCACTGTAGCCGGATAAAATCGTGGCCGGAATCCTGGCATTACATCTTACATCAAGACGTAGCATAGTCTCCTCCTCCTTCAGATTTGATTTAATGCCGATGCTTGCATTATATATGAAAAATTAACCGCTTGTCTAATGTCCTGGAACTTCCCGGCCAATAAAATGCCGTAATCATGAGCTGACTATCATTCCATCAAGCATCCTGATTATCCTTGTGCATTTCCGGGCAAGCGTATCATTGTGCGTGACTATGACAAAGGTTGTCCCCTTTAAGGAGTTAACTTCAATGAGGAGTCTGAAAAGGTCATCACCGGTTTTTGTGTCGAGATTGCCTGTTGGTTCATCAGCAAGGACAACTGCCGGTTCCATAATCAGAGCCCGTGCCACTGCAACACGCTGCTGCTCACCTCCCGAGAGTTCACCGGGCCGGTGTGAGATACGGCCATGAAGGTCGAGTTCCGTTAGTATTGAAGTTGCCCGTTCTTTTATTACGGATTGGTTTAATCCGTTTATAATTCCAGGCATCATTACATTTTCAAGGGCGGTAAATTCAGGCAGGAGGTGGTGAAACTGGAATACGAATCCGATTTTGTGATTCCTGAACGAGGCAAGGGTCATATCGTCAAATGAGAAAACATCGTCACTTCCGTACAGGACAACTCCTTCGGTAGGCTTGTCAAGGGTGCCGAGGATGTGAAGGAGGGTGCTCTTACCCACACCGGATGCACCCACGATTGCAGCCATTTCACCCTCTGCTATCTCAAGATCAATTCCTCTGAGAACCTCAAGGTCTCCAGCAGGTGTATAAAATGATTTTTTCAGACCACGGGTCTTGATGAGGGGCATCCTATCTGTCCGTTATCTCCTTTTTGATTTTCCTTACCTTTTCTGTCTGTTCCTTCAGTTTTTCCTTTGTTTTTTGGATTTCGTCGGCTTTTTCTGCAAGCTCATTACTCTTTTCCTGTATCAGTTTCCCTGCTTCTTCCGATTTCTGACCAACCCATTTGAAGGGCTCACCACCTTTAAGGACGGCAATTACAATAAACGCCACTACTGCAATGATAGCGAGACATATGAATCGTTTGATAAGTTTAAACATGTCCTTATCCTGATATCCTCTTCATTCATACCTCAAAGGCTCAACAGGGTTGAGCTTTGCTGCCTGATAGGCAGGGTAAATAGTGGCAAGAAAGCTTATGCCGATGGCTGAGAGCGATACAGCGAGAAAGTCGGATAGTTCCATCTTTACAGGTAAAGAGCTGAGATAATAGACATCTGAGGGGAGCTTTATTATTTCATATGTGTTTAACAGATAGCCGAGTAGATAGCCGCCTGTAACGCCAATGGTCGTACCCGCAAGCCCTATCATAAGTCCCTGAAAGATGAATATGGCCATTATTGCACGGTTTGTGGCGCCCATAGCCTTAAGTATGGCTATCTCCCTTTCTTTTTCAATGACGTTCATTATGAGGGTGCTGATAATATTAAATGATGCAACGAGTATTATTAGTGTTAGTATAACAAACATGGTGAATTTTTCGAGTTTCAGTGCCGAGAAAAGGTTTTTGTTCATCTGCATCCAGTCTCTTGCATAAAATGGGGGGCCAAGAACCTCCTGTACCCTTTCTCTAACCTCCGGGGCACTGTATATGTCGTTAATCCTCAGCTCAATTCCCGTTACAGTGTCTCCGGTTCGGAAAAACTCCTGTGCTGCCTTAAGAGATGTAAGGGCAAGGTTTGTATCGTACTCATACATGCCCACCTCAAAAAGCCCCACAACCCTGAACTTTCTTACCCTCGGGAGCATCCCCATCGGTCCTAAATCCTGGACAGGGGATATCACATTAATCTCATCGCCCATGTAAGCGCCAAGGGTATTTGAGAGTTCGCTACCCAGTATTATGCCCGGAAGTGTTGAGTCCTTTGTGAGGTTATCAAGACGGCCTTCCTTCATGTGTGCTCTCAGGGATGTTGTCTGGTTTTCATATGCAGGGTCTATTCCCCTCAGATACACCCCGTGTGCCCGCTTGCCTTCTGATACCATTACCTGACCAAGGACAAATGGTGATGCGCCGGTTACGCGGGGAACGGTCTTTAATTCTTTAATTACCTTTCCATAGTCCTCTATGCCTCCTGTGTAGTTGAGTACAACAATATGGGCATTTACGCCAAGTATCTTTTTCCTCAGGTCTTCATGAAAACCGCTCATTACGGACAGCACAACGAGGAGGGCCATAACTCCCACTGCAACCCCGCCTGTGGATAGAATCGTGTTGAAGGATATGCCTCTGCGTCTCTTTTTTGATTTAAGATACCTGAGTGCTATGAGTATCGGATAAGGTAGTTTCATATGCTCCTTGTTTTGTTTATTTCTCAGGCTTCATCTGAGGGAACAGAATAACATCGCGTATGGAGTGCGAGTTGGTCATAAGCATAACAAGCCTGTCAATCCCGATGCCCTCACCTGCAGCCGGAGGCATTCCATACTCAAGTGCCCTGATGAAGTCGTCGTCCATCCAGTGGGCCTCTTCGTCTCCCTTCTCCTTTGCCTCAACCTGGCGGAGGAATCTGTCGCGCTGGTCCATGGGGTCATTCAGTTCCGTAAAGGCATTGGCGATCTCTCTTGAGGCTATAAAGAGCTCAAACCTTTCCACCAGCTCAGGCGAATCCTTTTTTCTCCTGGCAAGGGGAGAGAGTTCAAGGGGATAGTCGGTAATAAAAGTTGGCTGGATCAGGTGCGGCTCTACCTTTTCGTTAAATATCTCGTCAAGGAGCTTTCCGAGTGTATGGATATCCCTTACATCTATTCCTTCAGCCTTTGCCCATTCCCTGGCCTTTTCATAATCGGTGAGCGCTTCTTCAGGCACACCATGTTTCATCATGGCCTCGTACATGGGGAGCCTCGGCCACGGAGGGGTAAAGTCGAGTGTTAACTCACCATAGGGGATATTGAGGGTGCCGTGTATCTCCTTCAGTAGTTCGGTAAAGAGTTTTTCCGTGAAATCCATAAGGAAGTTGTAGTCTTTATAGGCGATATAGAACTCAAGCATGCTGAATTCAGGGTTATGTTTTGTGGATATACCCTCATTGCGGAAGTTTTTATTCAACTCGTATACCCGTTCATATCCTCCGACAAGGAGCCTTTTGAGATAGAGCTCAGGTGCGATTCTCAGGTAGAGGTCTATGCCAAGGGCATTGTGGTGTGTTTTGAATGGTTTTGCAACTGCACCCCCGGGTATCTGGTGCATCATGGGGGTCTCCACCTCAATAAAACCCTCTTTTTCAAGAAAGTCCCGGATAAACTTGATGATGGCGCTCCTTCGGGCGAATGTCTCCCTTACCTGCGGATTTACAATAAGGTCAACGTATCTTTGACGGTATCTTAACTCTATATCCTTCAGACCATGCCATTTTTCGGGCAGGGGTCTGAGGGATTTTGTCAGCAGGGTAAAGCCATCAACCAGGATGGTGAGCTCGTTTGTCTTTGTCCTGAAGAGCCTGCCACTTATTCCTATGATGTCACCGATATCGAGTTTTTTTACGATCTTGTATCTGTCTCCAAGTATGTCTTTACGGAAATAGAGCTGTATGCGGCCTGTCTCATCCTGTATATGGGAGAAGGCCGCCTTGCCAAAGTTTCTCCAGGCAATAATCCTGCCTGTCACTGAGGATTCCACAGGGGTTTTTTCGAGGTCTTCCCTTGAGGTCTCTCCATGCAGGTCATGGAGTTCCCTGGCTTGATGGGTGACCTCATAGGGCTGCCCGTAGGGGTCTACCCCCATCTCTATGAGTTCTTTCAGTTTCCTTATGCGCTGCTCTATCAGTTCATTGATCTCTTCCAATCCAGCCTCCGTCAATCCTGAATCTTGAATTTTGTATTTAAGTTCGTAACTGTCCACTGCCAAGGACTATAAACTTGGTGCAAGTGAGCTCTTCAAGCCCCATGGGGCCGCGGGCATGTATCTTGTCAGTGGAGATGCCGATCTCTGCTCCAAGACCGAACTGTCCACCGTCATTCAGCCTCGTGGAGGCATTGATCATTACTGCTGCGGAGTCCACCTCGCGAAGGAATCGCATGGCCCTGTGGTAGTTTTCCGTCACAATTGTATCTGTATGGGCAGAGCTGTATTTTGCTATGTGCTCCATCGCCTCATCCATATCCTTTACGACCCTGACATTCACGATTAATTCAAGGTATTCCCTGTGAAAATCCTCATCTGTTGCCTCCTCAATTCCCGGGAATATCCGGGCAGTCCTTGCGCAACCCTTTATCCTTACGCCTGCATCCCTGAATCTGCTGAGGATTGCAGGGAGGAACTCCCCTGCAGCTGCGTCATCCACAAGCATGGTCTCCATGGCATTGCAGGTGCCGGGTCTCTGCACTTTTGAGTTAAAGCATATATCTTCAGCCATCCTTAAATCCGCATCCCTGTCGACAAAGACGTGGCAGACCCCCTTGTAATGTTTCAGGACAGGAATCCTCGAGTTCTCCGTAACAGTGCGGATGAGACCTTCGCCTCCCCTGGGAATGATGAGGTCAACGATACCCTCTAATTTAAGCATTTCCATCACGGCTTCTCTGTCAGGTGTGTCAATAAAGGTGATTGCCCCTTCGTGTATGCCCTCTGAGGAGGCAGCCTCCCTGAGGATATTAACGATCGCCAGGTTTGAGTTGATTGCCTCTGAGCCGCCCCTTAGCAGCACGGCATTCCCGGCTTTCAGACAGAGGCTTGTGGCGTCTGCCGTTACATTGGGCCTTGATTCGTAGATTATGCCTATAACCCCGATGGGGACCCTCATCTTTCCAACTGTCATCCCGTTTGGTCTCTGCCACATTTTTGTGACCTCGCCGACCGGGTCGGGCAGGGCAGCCACATCCCTCAGTCCCTCAGCCATTTCAGTAATCCGCTTATCTGTCAGTGTCAGCCTGTCGATCAGTGCTGAACTCAACCCCTTATCCCTTGCAAAATCAATATCCTTGCTGTTTTCTTTTTTGAGAATATCGCTGTTTTTGACAATGGCCTCTGCCATCTTCAGCAGTGCACTGTTTTTCTGTGCTACCGTGGCCTTGAGCAGCGCCCTTGCACCTTCGCTTGCCTCGAGGGCCTTTTGAAGAACGAGATTCTTTATGTCCATATTTCTGTACCTCCGGGGTTTAATCTTGCAGAATTATAAAATTATGAATTTATTTAAGTTGCATAAAAATTGTGTATCTCGGGAAGGCATGACCCGGTAACGACACCTATTTAAGCTCAGCCTTTTCCAATTGCTCAATATCCTTGCAGATCTCAGTGACGCTTTTGCCTCTGAAAAGCTCCTTTTTAATCTTTGTGTAATCTCCATAACCGGATTCATACTGTAATATAAACCGGGTTGCATTGACTATTCCGAGGTTTTCAACCAGAGCGTTCCATCCAGCTTCTCTTAAAGCATAGCCACTTAAAGGTTTCTGTCTGTTTTCGGTTTCAAGCATTCTTGAATATCTCCTTTAAAATAAACTCTAATGGAGTGCATACCTCTAATTTAATGATATCTTTGTGTTTAGTTGCTTTTTTTATTATATCATTATCACACGTGATAAAATATTCAGCATTTCCGAACTCAGCATATGCAAGATGGAGGGCATCTATAGGATCAATTCCTGTGCTTTCCAGAGACAGGGACTTCTTTTTAATGGTATCGTTCAATTTTATAGTTTTTGATGCAATGGATAAATAGCTTGTGACTCTTTCTTTTCGTTCAATAAAGGGGTTTTTACTATTTTCATAAATCAATACTGACGAGCCAATGATCGATACTGATCCTGATAAGGTTTTTTCCAATATAGAGAGAAGAGCCTCTGTTTCAAGCCTTATTCTTGTCTGGTTTTGATCATCAAAAGGTCTGTTATAAACATTTGTGTCAAGATAAACTTTTACTTTTTTTCTCCCCATATTATCCTTCTATGATTAAGGTTATGAAGATGTTGACCGAAAATCCTGTATTAGGCCAAGATTGTCAATTATACCAGAATTTGACAAAAACATTAAATAATGAATTGCCTTTCCCTGCATTGAGCTAAAGCCTCCAATAAGGTTAAAATTAACCATGCCTGAGATAAGGGTCCTTCCGGAGGAATTACAGAACCGCATAGCAGCAGGGGAGGTTATAGAGAGGCCTGCCTCTGTAGTAAAGGAGTTGATAGAAAACTCCATTGATGCAGGAGCCACGGAGGTCGGGGTTGACATACTCAATGGCGGCAGGCGTCTTATACGTATCTCCGACAACGGCAGGGGGATGGAGCGGGAGGATGCACTTATCTGTTTCTATCCCCATGCCACAAGCAAGATAGGCACAGAGGAAGACCTTTTTGATATCAGGACTCTCGGTTTCCGTGGTGAGGCCCTTTCATCCATTGCCTCAATCTCAAGGCTGAAGATACTGACCGCCACTTCAGGCTCAACCCTCGGGGTCTCTGTGGAGATTCACGGGGGGGAACTGAGGGAGGTTAAAGAGGTTGCACATAGCGGTACAACCATTGAGGTCAAGGACCTCTTTTTTAACACACCGGCAAGGAAGAAATTTCTAAAGAGCCAGAGAACCGAGATATACCATATTGTGGAGACAGTTACTGTGGCGGGACTGTCACGCCCGGATGTGGCATTTTCCCTTACGATAGACAGGGCTGAGACCCTCAGGCTGCCGGCTGCCGGCAGTATGAGAGAGAGGGTCCTCCAGGTATATGGTGAGGAGTTTTTGAGGGGGCTCAGGGAGGTAAATGAAAGCAGTTTAAAAGCCCTGATATCAGTGGAGGGAAACTTCCGTTCATCAAGGGCCAACCAGTATATCTTTGTGAATCACAGGCCAATCAGGGATGCCTCTTTAAGGCATGCCGTCTACAGTGCCTATGATGTGTTTCTTCCCAGAGACAGGCACCCCATCTTTTTTCTATACCTCGATATAGCACCCTCCGAGGTGGATTTTAATGTCCATCCTGCAAAGAGGGAGGTCCGTTTCAGTGACAGGGAGGCAGTCTACAGGTCGGTTTACAATGCTGTCAGGGGAGCTTTGACAGGTTCCGGATTGGAGGTTGCAGGTTGTGAGTTTGAGATTGGCGGTACACCTGATGGTTTGCAACCCGCAACCCGCAACCCGCAACCCGCAACTTCCGTGCAGCAATCCTCACCCCCTGAGGCCCTTCCTGTTGGTGAATCGCTATTAAAGTACGGAAATAATTTTAATTCTATCTATCTTGGTGATGTATTTGTCGCCTATACCGATGGCCGGGGCATAACGCTCCTTGACCACCACGCCGCCCATGAGAGGATACTTTATGAGCGGCTGCGTCAGGGTGTCGGCCTTGATGTGACATACATGCTGTTTCCGAAGCAGGTGAGGCTGCCGGCAAGGGAATACAATGTGCTTCTCCAGCGTCTTGACGAGATAAGGGAGATGGGGATAGAGGCGGAGGACTTCGGGCATAATACACTTATGGTGAGGGCGGTCCCCCAATTTCTGTTTGATGCCGACATGGCAGGAATCCTGTCTGACGTTGCCTTCTGCCTCATTGAATCCACTGCCGGTTCCCCGGTTGAGGATATAAGGGACAGGATTGCAAAGCGGATTGCATGTCACGGCTCTGTCAGGGGTGCTGTGATGCTGAGGCACGATGAAATTGCCCGGCTCATAAATGACCTTTCAGAGGCGGAAGACCCGGAACACTGCCCTCATGGGAGGCCGACAAGGATTCACATGAGCCTTGAGGACTTAAAAAGAATGTTTAAGAGGACGGGTTAGCAGACCTCGTGGTTTCTAAAGAGATTATTTGTGTAAAATAAATGTTATCTGTTCTGTATTGCAGAGATTATAAACCATGACTGAGATATTAGGAATAGAATATTTGAGGAAGATTGGGGCGAGCCTCAGTGCCGTTATCCCCCAGCTGAGGTTTTCAGCCACTGTCAGGGAGCCCCTTGAGGTGGGGGCTTCAGGGGATAAGACCTTTCAGATTGACAGAGTGGCTGAGGATACGGTGGTCTCAGCCCTGAAAGGGCTCAGGAGACCGTTGACTATAGTTTCTGAAGAGATGGGCATGCTGGATATTGGCGGAGGTGGTGACAGGGTCCTGATAGACCCTGTTGACGGCAGCAAGAATGCCATCTCGGGTCTTCCCCTGTTCTGCACCTCTATAGCTGTTGCAGCAGGGGAGACAGTGAAGGAGATATACCTCTCCTATATCATTAACCTTCTCAGTGGTGATGAGTTCTGGGCTGAAAAGGGGAGGGGGGCTTACTGGAACGGGCAGAGACTAAGGACTCAGACAGATGATCAGATCAGGGTGGTCATTTATGAAACACAGAATCCGGGGAGGGACATCCCGGGGATTCTGCCGCTTCTCTCCCTTTCAAACAGGACCCGGTGTTTTGGCTCTACCGCCCTTGACCTCGCCTTTGTTTCATCAGGTGCTGTGAGTATTTATGCAAACCCCTCGCCTTCAAGGAGCTTTGATTTTGCAGGAGGACTGCTTCTTGTGAGAGAGGCAGGCGGCATAATAACTGATGCAATTGGTGGGAATATTGACGGTGTTGAGCTTTCAATAAAGAAATCTACCCCTTTACTCGTTTCAGGTAATGAGAGTCTCCATAAAAAGGCCCTGGAGGCCCTTTCAGAATCTCAAGTGGAGCACTTTAACTTATGATCCAGGTTAACGGTTTGGATAAATCATACGGACAGCAGGTTGTCTTTGACAATGTCTCTTTTACGATCAATCCCGGTGAACGTGTGGGATTTGTCGGAAGAAACGGTCATGGCAAGACCACGCTTTTGCGGATGATACTCGGGCAGGAGCATCCTGACTCGGGGACCATCAGCATCCCCTCCGGTTACAGGACAGGACATCTATCGCAGCACATCAGTTTTAAGGAGAATACGGTCTTGAAAGAGGCATGCCTGAGCCTTCCTGACCATGAGGACGGTATTGACGAGACTTACAAGGCTGAAACCATACTTGCGGGTATCGGGTTTCTCAGGGATGACCTGGACCTCCCTCCAATGGAGCTGTCAGGAGGATACCAGGTGCGGCTTAACCTTGCAAAGGTGCTGGTCTCTGATCCGAACATCCTTCTCCTTGACGAGCCTACGAATTACCTTGATATTGTCTCCATGCGCTGGCTTGCACGATTCCTGAGGAGTTGGCAAAAAGAGCTCATTATAATTACCCATGACCGCAACTTTATGGACAGCGTTACCACGCATACCATGGCCATACACCGCTGCAAAATCCGAAAGGTTCCCGGCTCCACTGAAAAACTATATCAGCAGTTGCTGCTGGAAGAAGAGGTTTACGAAAAGACGCGGACAAACGACGAGAAGAAGCGTAAGGAGACCGAGCAGTTCATAAACCGCTTCAGGGCAAAGGCAACCAAGGCCCGGGCTGTTCAGTCAAGGGTAAAGGCCCTGCAGAAAAAGGAACAGCTTGAAGAGTTGGCCGAGATAAAAAAACTTGCCTTCACCTTTAATTCAGCGCCTTTTACAGGCAGGCAACTGATGGAGGTAAAAGACCTTTCTTTCGGATTTGAGACTGATGGTTCTCTGCTGATAGAGAACTTAAACTTTTATGTCGGGAAGAAGGACCGTATAGCCATCATAGGTAAAAACGGCAAGGGCAAGACAACGCTTCTTAATCTGCTTGCCGGGGAACTGTCACCTGTGGGCGGAGCTATTCGTTGTCCCCGTGACCTGAAGTTAGCATATTTCGGCCAGACAAATATAAACCGTTTGAACCTCCGGAAAACCGTGGAAGAAGAGATAATGGACGTGCACCCGGAGCATCACAGGGGCGCAGCCCGCAGTATATGCGGGGCCATGATGTTTCCCGGGGACCAGGCCCTGAAAAAGCTGGGTGTCCTTTCCGGAGGGGAAAAGAGCCGGGTACTGCTCGGCAAACTGCTTGTCACCCCTGCCAATATGCTGCTGCTGGATGAGCCCACGAACCACCTTGACATGGAGTCTACCGACTCTCTCCTTGAGGCGATTGACGTGTTCAGGGGAGCTGTAGTCATTGTTACACACAGTGAGATGATACTCCACGCGCTGGCAACACGGCTTATTGTCTTTGATGACGGGAAGGTGACCCTGTTTGAAGGGAGATACCAGGGATTCCTGGACCGGGTGGGGTGGAAAAATGAAGACCCTTCCCCCCGGCCTGCGACTTCAGAGACCGGTCGTGCAAGACCATCCGGAAACAGAAAACACCTGCGGCGTATCCGGGCCGGATTGATCAGTGAACGGTCAAGAACCCTGGGAGCACTGCAGCGGAAGATCAACGAGATTGAAGGTGAGATAATAAGGCTGGAAGAAAAGGCAGAGCAGGATCACGATGACCTTATAAAAGTTATAAAAGCCTCTGTTGCAGGTGACGCTGAAACCATCGGGAGACTTTCAAAGGCCCTTCATGACTCAAAACCGGAAATTGAATCACTCTTCTCTGCACTGGAATCCCTGCATAGCGAGCTTGACAGCAGGACAAAGGAGTTTGAGGAGAAGCTCAATGCTGTGGAAATATAGCGAATTTTGTTTGCGTAATCGAAAGAGTTTTTGCTTGGAGTATGATAGAGGACGGAATGCTTTTTCCACGATTCAAGGGCAGACCCCAAGGGGTTCTGTTCCAAGGACGGTGTCATGAGTGAAAAAGTGTATTTCATTTTTGTTTAGCTAACGCCAAATTAAATAAGATTTTGGGTAAATCCTTCGGCGTGTTTATTTCTCTACAGAAATATCAGAAGAGCCATTAATTTTTCACTCCCACCACAACCTGCTCAATACCGGCATCGGTATTAAATGCAGTGACCTCCGGGGCTATCCTTTTTATCAGTCCTGAAAGCACTTTCCCCGGCC